>PHDM01000091.1:14457-25214 GCA_002840985.1 Bacteroidetes bacterium HGW-Bacteroidetes-17 | reverse complement strand
TTTTGAAGAGTTGATTTTTTATTTCAATTCCGATAACAGACTGGAAAAGCCTCACCATTTCAGGATAAGGATGGGGCCCAACTACCGAACCGATCAAATAATAAGTATCCTCGGGATGGTTGATCCAGTCGCGAATAGCCTCGTTGGTTGCGTCTTTCAGAGTTTTTGTACCACTATGTACCGCTCTGACTTCCGCCCCTAACATGCGCATTCGCTTTACATTTGGTGCCTGACGATCCATGTCGACTGCTCCCATGTAAACAATACATTCCAGCCCCATTAAAGCGCAAACAGTTGCTGCAGCAACGCCATGTTGCCCTGCTCCCGTTTCTGCAATAATTCTTTTCTTCTTCATTTCATTGGCCAACAAAATCTGACCAATGGCATTGTTGATTTTATGGGCACCTGTATGGCACAAATCTTCTCTCTTTAAGTAGATATTTGTATGGTAATGCGCTGACAAACGCTGAGCATAATACAGAGGTGTTGGCCTGCCAACATACTCTTTGAGCAATTTATTGAAATTGCTTTGGAAGTTATGAGTATTGACAAGCTTTTTAAATGCCAGTTTAAGCTCCTCAATATTTGGGACAAGCAATTCGGGGATAAAAGCCCCGCCAAATTCCCCATAAAATCCGGTTTCACTTACATTAAAATTCATCTCTAATCTGCTTTATAAATAGGTTTAACATTGTTACATCTTTTAATCCAACTTCAGTTTCGAAGCGGCTATTTACATCAATGGCGTATAGATATTCACTTTTGATTTTTTTAATTTCATCCAGATCATCTAATGAAATTCCGCCACTTAAAAAAAATGGAAGCTTAAGATGATATTGATTTAACAGATCCCACTTAAACTTTTTACCGGAACCTCCATGCTCACTCGTTTTGGTGTCGAATAAAAAGAAATCACAGCAATCGACATAAATTTGCAAGTTTCCAAAATCAAAATTTTCATTTATCCCAAAAGCCTTAACGACGGTGAACCCAGCATTTTTTAATTTTTTACAAAACTCCGGGCTTTCATCGCCGTGTAACTGAACGGTTGTAATTTGAAATTCATGGCAAATTTGTTTGATCGTCTTAAGTTCTTCATTCACAAAAACCCCCACTTTTTGAATATTTCCGGAAATTGTTGAAAGCTGCATGGCATTCAAATCATGAATGGCATATCTTAGTGATTTTTCAAAGAAAATAAAACCCAGATAATCGGGATTTAAATCTGCGACTGCCTGAATATTGTCCGCATACTTCATTCCGCAAATTTTTATTTTCATCCGGCTTCCTCCAACTTTTTAAGTGTTTTGATAAAAGCTGCACATTTCAGATGCGGATTGGCCGATTGCATAAAATGTTCTCCCATTAAAAAGCCTTTAAATCCATGAGATTTGAGTTGGATAATATTATTCGGATCGTTGATCCCGCTTTCACTGACTTTAATAAAATCATCGGGAATAACCTTTGCCAAATCGATAGAAGTTTGAATGTTCACACTAAAATCATTCAGGTTTCGATTATTGACACCTACCAGTTTTGTAAACTCATTTGGATATTTTTGAGCCTGTTCTTTGCTATGAACTTCAAGCAAAACTTCTAATCCCAACGTATTGGCGAAGACAGCCAGTTGCTTTGTTTCTTCCGGGCTCAAAACCGAGGCGATCAAAAGAATGGCATCTGCACCAATGCTTTTGGCTTCGATGATTTGATATTCATCAAAAATAAAATCCTTTCTCAGAATCGGGCAATAGTTGAACTTACGGGCGGTGGTCAAATATTCACATGATCCGCCAAAAAAGTTTTGATCGGTTAAAACCGAAATGGCCGATGCTCCGGCCTGCATGTACCCGATACTTATTTTTTCAATATCCACAAATTCGTGAATCATGCCTTTGCTCGGCGATTTCCGTTTAATTTCTGCAATGATTCCGGCTTTATCTTCCCTTAAAAGGTACTTCGATAACGAAACCACAGGTGTTTGGAAATAAACACTTTTTTCCAATCTTTTTGTTGGGAAGAGTTCTTTCTTCTCCTTTAACTCAATTTTCTTGAATTCAATTATTTTATCCAGTATTGTCATCATTTAATTAAAGTTTTAAAACAGCTTAATGCATTGCCCGATTCGATTGATTCTCTTGCCATTTGAAAACTATCTGCCAATGATAACTCAGGTTTTGCACAATGAATTGCAAATCCGGCATTGGCGACAACTACATTTTTATGGGCCTGAGTCGTATTATTATTTAACACATCCATAAATATTTTGGCCGATTCCTCAATGGTATCACCCCCATAAATCTCATGAGGTAAAATCGTATTCAGATGAAGATCATCAGGGCTTAAAATTTGCTCCTTATCCGCTGAAATTAATTTGAATTTACCCGTCAAAGAAATTTCATCGTACCCATCCAACGAATGAATGATATAATACGCATGATCGGTTTGTTGATATAAATAGTTGTACAAACGAGCCAGTTCGAGCGAATAAACTCCAACGATTTGCTTTTTAGGTTGGCTTGGATTTACCATTGGGCCTAACATATTGAAAAAGGTTTTAATTCCCAGCTCACGTCGAATTGGAGCAACAAATTTCATGGCCGGGTGGAACAAAGGGGCATGTAAAAAGCAAATTCCGGCTTCTTCAATTTGTTTTCTTAAAATACTTTCTTCATTTGTAAATTGATACCCGAAATGCTCCATCACATTCGAAGAGCCACAACTTGAACTTACCCCATAATTCCCGTGCTTCGAAACTTTGATTCCTGCTCCGGCAACCACGAAAGAAGCCAGTGTTGAAATATTAAAAGTGTTTTTACGATCTCCTCCAGTTCCGCATAAATCGATGGGATCAAATTCTGATAAATCAATCGGCAAACTTAAATCAAGAAGAGCATCCCTGAAACCGGAGAGTTCCTGAACTGTAATACTGCGCATCTGATAGGCTGATAAAAAAGCTGTGACCTGGCTCTGATTATAAATACCTTTGGCAATATCGGTCAGAATATTTTTAGCCTTCGAATAATCCAAGGTTTGATGTTCAAATAATTGATGTAAAATATCTTTCATACGTAAATAACTTGTTTTTATTGGATGTAGAAATTCAATCAATGATTTAGAAAGTTCTGAATGATTTGCTTTCCATTGGGGGTCATGATACTTTCGGGATGAAACTGCACCCCTCTAACATCATAAGTTTTATGCTTTAACGCCATGATTTGTCCATTTGCATCGATCGCAATGGTTTCTAATTCTGACGGCAAATTGGGATCAACAACCCAGCTGTGATAACGACCTGCCATGAATCTCTGTGGAATCTGCCCGAAAATATAATCATTCACAACAACCTCAATTTCAGTTACAACTCCATGATAAACCTGCTCAAGATTAATCAATGTGCCCCCGAAAACTTCGGCAATGGCCTGTTGCCCTAAACAAACGCCAAAAATGCTTTTACTTGATGCAAACTCCTTAATAACTTGCTTTAGCAAACCGGCATCATGAGGAACTCCAGGGCCCGGGGATAGCATTATTTTATCGTACTTAGCCACTTCTTCCAAACAGAATTTGTCGTTTCTAATAACATCCGGGATTACCCCGATTTCTTTAACAAGATGAACCAAATTGTAAGTAAAAGAATCGTAATTATCGATGATCAAACAGTTCATATTTCTTCAGCCTTTACAATTGCTGCCCTTACCGCGGCAATTTTGTTATTTACTTCGTTTAATTCATTTTCTTCCTGGCTTTCCACCACAATTCCGGCTCCTGCCTGATAAATCAAATGGTTTTCTTTGCTCAGAAAAGAACGGATGATGATGGCATGGTTATAATCTCCATTCAAACCGATATAACCAACTGCTCCTCCATAAAATCCTCGTGAATGATTTTCATAGCTATCAATCAACTGCATGGCTTTGATTTTTGGGGCTCCACTTAAGGTTCCTGCCGGAAAGGTGTCGGCAGCCAACTGAATGGTATTACTATCTGGATTGATCTTCCCTGTTACTTTGCTTACCATGTGTATCACGTGTGAATAATATTGGATTTCGCCATAAACTTCCACTTCAACTTCACTTGAATTACGGCTCAAATCGTTTCTGGCCAGGTCGACCAACATCACATGCTCGGAATTTTCCTTCACGTCCAGTTTGAGCCTTTCGGCATAAATCCTATCCTCTTTTTCCGAATCCTGACGACGGTAGGTCCCGGCGATTGGGTGAATTGCAGCAATGCCATCACGAACCGTTAATTGTGCCTCGGGCGATGACCCGAATATTTTATAATCGCCATAATCAAAATAAAACAAGTAAGGAGAAGGGTTGATGGCCCTTAATGCACGGTATACATTAAATTCATCGCCCCTGAATTTTTGTTTAAATTCTCTCGATAAAACAATCTGGAAAACATCACCGATCCGGCAATGCATTTTGCCTTTTGAAACGAGCCCCATGTATTCCTCATTTGTCAGATTTGAACGCTCTTCACTTTCAGTTTTAAATGAAAAACTTGCATAATTTCTATTCTCAATAAGCTGCTGAACATCCTTTATGGTCATTCCTGATTGAGTATTAGCTTCGGTTTGATGATCAAAAATGTATAGTTCATTTTTAAAATGATCAAATACCAAAACAAATCGGAACTGGCTATAAATCATTTCCGGTATTTTCTTGTATGCTATTTCTTTTGATTCTAATTTGATATCCTCAAAATACCTGATCGAATCGTAGGTAGTATAACCAAAAATGCCGTTGTCACTAAATGGAAAATTTGAATCTGTTTCGGCGAATTGAGAAACAAAATTTTTAAGAAGTTCAACAACCGTAGGTTCCTGACTAAGATGATGCTCCTTGATTTGCTTGTTCAAAAGAAATTCATAAGCCCTGGTTCCGTCTACCTTAAAAGTAAACTGTGGTTCGCAACAGATATAACTATAATTGTTTTCCCTACTGTGATAATCAGAACTCTCAAGCAATAATGAATTTGGGAATTGATCTCTAAGTTTCAGATAAGTGCTGACAGGGGTGATGGTGTCGGCTAGAAGTTTTTTGTACCTAGTGTTAAATTTTATTTTGCTCATTTTTTAAATTAATTTTATAGCTATATAAGGATATTTGGAAATTCCTTCTAAAATTGAATTTCTGTAAGTGGAGGATAAATATCAATAAATGTCAGTTCGAGCCCGTCGAGAACTGTTCCCAAACTTTTAACCACATCTCGACAAGCTCGATGTGACATTTGCTGCATCCCTAAACTTTCCGACAATATCATTCCATTATTTTTGATTTTCAATTTCACAATCATTTTAAAAAGTCTTGTATCACGAAAAAAAAAGACCCGCCGAAATCGGCAGGTCTTTATTATTCTTTTTGATATTAAATAATAGTCTGTCTATTCAGCACTCACCGAGTATTGAAAGACCACCACCAGTTATTTAATACGATATTTTTCATTTTTTCTGATTTGTTCAGTGGGCAAATGTAGGGAAATAATTTTTTACAATGCAAATGTTCAATGCATTTTTTTTGAAATATGTTGTTTGCTTTTAAAACTCAGGTCTTTGAGATAATAAAAATAATACCCCATACTAAACACAGCTAAAGCCGTGAAAATATGCCACAGAAAATGGGTTCCCTGAGGCATAATTTCAGGGAATGGATTTGGGGTAGGGTAATCCAGACTTCTGAATATGATCGCTCCAATAAGTAAAAAAATGCTAATAATCACATAAGCCCATTTATAAAAGTTGCTTTTAAAAAGGATGATAAGGGCAGGGGCTAGAAATATAGTTCCGTTCATTAAATAGGAGATATTGATACGGGAAATCTTTAACGAATCAGCAAGAGTTCCGCTAAAGAAACGTGTAATGAAAAAAGCAAACACAATCATCAATAACCCCCAATACCATTTCTCAAATACCTTGGCCCATAAATATGCACCAATAATCAGACTCATTACCATTGCCGGTGCAAAATCCATGATCAGAAAAAAATTAGAGGAACGAAACGCGTGATAAAAAGTTGAACCAACTCCATTAAGCAATAATAAGGGAAGTAACAGGATAATGATCCAGTTTTCGCGATAGTGCCCCCTTAATTTTATTGCCCAAAACAATACAGGTACCAGAAAAAATATGGATGAGTAGGCGTTCCAAGGCTCTTTGATCAAGGCATCAGCATGAAATTCGTGATACATCGGCCCAAAATCTGTAATAAGTGAACTTTTTTGTTGGAGCAATATGGTAAGCATGGCTAAATATTTCAAGCAAAGCTATAAATTTTCTTTTCTGGATTTATTCAAATTTATAAAAAACTACTGAAGGTTCCGACTGAAAATCTTAATCATTTCAGTACTTCATATGTAATGATTTTGATTATATTTGATTTTATTCCTAAATGAAAACCTGACATGAAAAAACTAATCACATTTTTATTCATCCTCTTTGCCCTGAGCGCCTGTAATAATGCCACAAAAACTGAATCTGATGAGTGGATTTATCTTTTTGACGGAACAACTACTGAAGGTTGGAGAGCTTACAATGGTGAAGTTTTACCCGCGCAATGGGTGATTATAGACGGTTGCCTGACTTTCGATACCGAAAAAAGACCGGAATCGGAAAAACAAGGTGGCAACGACATTATTTATGGTGCAGAAGAGTTCGAAAATTTTGAACTTTACCTTGAATGGAAATTGCCCGAAGGTGGAAACAGCGGCGTATTTTATCATTTAAAAGAAGGTTACACAAATCCTTATGAAGTAAGCCCCGAATATCAGATGCTGGACGATTTGAAATGGGAAGAAATCAACAATGCCAAACTGGCCGAATGGCAAAAAACAGCTGCCGATTATGCGATGACAGTTCCGGATACCACCTTAAAAATTGTAATGCCTGCCGGAGAATGGAATACGACTACAATCCGATTTACCCCCGAAATGGTTGAACACTGGCTAAACGGCAAAAAAGTACTTTCATTTGTACCCTGGTCGGAAGACTGGTACCAGAAAAAGGCAGCCGGGAAATGGAAAGATTATCCGGATTATGGGAAATATAAAACCGGTTTTATTGGACTTCAGGATCACGACAGTCCTTTATGGTTCAGAAATATTAAAATCAAAAAACTCTAATCAGCATTTATCTTATGAAACGAAGAGGCTTTATTAAAAATACGGCAGCATTGGCATCACTCGCAATGTTGCCTTCATCGGTTTGGGCCCTTACAAAGAACCAAAAACTTAGAACTGCACACATTGGGGTAGGTGGCATGGGAGCTGAAGACCTTGAATCAATTGCTTCACATCCAATGGTTGAAGTTGTAGCTCTTTGTGATGTTGATTCGCTTGCCCTGGATACAGCAAAAAAATTATTTCCAAACGCAGCAATCTATTCCGATTACAGGGTATTACTAAAAGAACTAAAAAACCAAATTGATGCGGTGATTGTATCTACACCTGATCATACCCATGCTCCTGCCTCTATGATGGCTATGGAAATGGGTAAATCGGTTTATTGCCAGAAACCTCTCACCCATCATGTAGCTGAAGCCAGAGCTATGCGCAAATTGGCCAAGGAAAACAATCTGATTACCCAGATGGGAATTCAGGTTCATTCATTTTATGATTATAAACTCGCCACTTTATTGATTCAGGCCGGGATCATCGGTAAAGTTGAAACAGTCAGGGCATGGTCGCCTAAGAACTGGGGATATGATGGTACCGAACCTATTGGAAGTGATCCTGTACCCGAAAGTCTGGACTGGAACCTCTGGCTGGGGACCTCAGCAAAAAGACCCTACAAAAAAGATATTTACCATCCGATGAATTGGCGAAAATTAATGGATTACGGCTGTGGTACTTTAGGAGATATGGGGGTACATATTTTTGATACTCCTTACAATGCCCTGGCTCTTGACGTCCCAAAAACCATTAAAAACAAATGCAGGAAACCAACCGGTTATGGATTTCCAGAGCATAATATGGTGACTTATATTTTCCCAGGAACGAAATATACAACTGATACATTAAAATGGGTTTGGTATGATGGTGAGGGTGCACCTGAAAATCACAAAGATTTAAAACTTCCCAATCAGGATAAGTTACCGGATCAGGGAGCCATGTTTATCGGCGAAAAAGGAAAGCTGCTTTTACCGCATTTCATGCAGCTTCCTAAACACATTGTTGATGGAAAATACCGCGAACTTGATTTATCCATTATACCAAACACCGGAGCGTTAGGTGAGCCAATCAGGGATTATGCAAGTGAGGGGAAGAAACACTATCATCAGTTTGTTGATGCCTGTATGGGTAAAGATGAATGTACTACCGAAACCATCCTCCTGGGAGTTATTGCAGGACGTTTCCCAAATAAGACTTTGCATTGGGACAACGCCAATGCACGCTTTTCGGAAGAAGAAGCAAATCAATTTCTGGATGCTCCTTATCGGGATTTTTAGTAAAATCCAGATATAAAAATGGAAATATTGATTGGTCAGTTCGAGCCCGTCTGGAACTATTCCCAAACATTTAACCACATCTCGACAAGCTCGATGTGACATCGGCTGCATTTTTGTACTTTCCATCAATATCATTAAATGTCAGTTCGAGCCTGTCGAGAACTGATGAGTGAAATAATGTTCGGTATTAAGCTTTTACCCTTTCTGCAATTTTGCCTTATTAATCTCTTTTTTGAGCTTTGTATCGGGCCTGAACTGCAATTTAATTTCACTGATACTTCCTGCATTGACCTTTTCTGCATCATCTTCAGTTTTACTTTTAAACGACAGGGAGAAGATACCCAAGGGTTTGAGGTGCAGCGAATAATTTTGGAGTAGCAGCTCCGGGATCAATTCTTCAAATGCGTAAAGTGTTGCCGCAATATCGGCACGACTCAAGGTTGAACGCTCGGCAATTATTCGGCTCATCTGATCTGTATCAATGATGGTTCGATTGCACGGACGAGCAATATAACGTGTTTTTTGAACAGGGTCGAAATGACTAATTATGGCCGAAACTTTATATAAGAGACTCATATTGCTTTGATAATAAAGATTTGTTACATATGTTTAGATCCTTATCAAAGGTAAGAAAATATATTTGACATATATCATATTTTATTTTGACATATATTATTTATTATTTTGTTATATATTAAAATAATAAATAATATTGTTCTGTGAAATGAAAATTCCCCGTCTTTTTTAGCTGTGTTGCTAAGAACGTATAAATACCACAAGAGATATTATGATTTTAATTATATTTACTTTCAGAAACTCTTAAGAAACAGAAAATAGATTGATTAAGAATTTTACGCCCTCATTTATTGAAATTTATTCGGTTTTAACGAATCGAAAAAATATATAAAACAACAATACTGAACTTATACATCCTTATTTGGATGGGTAAAGTCCAGTTTATGTACCATATAAAAAAGTTGTGTTCAATGCCGCTTCGCTTGAATCCCTCGCCGTTTCACGGCTTTACGGTATTCGCATTGAACACAACGGTCGATGTAACGAAAAAATATGCCCAGCTGCGCATATAATATAGATTTTAAGTAAAATTTATAATATGAAGAACTATAACACATTTACTAAAAAATATAGATTTTTTACAAAACAGATTTCCTACGAAAATCCAAATCAAAATAAAACATTAGAATATCTTGATGATTTTCAATTAGATCAATTAATCAGGTATACTGATAAAGAATATGAAGGATTCTCTAAATTATATACACCTTATAATTACAATCCATATTTATTTTATTTATCCTTATGGTTTTTTAAGAATCTAATATACATGCTTCCAATAAGTAAATTAGATAAGCAAAGCAAAAGACATATTACAATAGTTACACTCATGATTTTAACGATTTTAATAATGGTATTAATAGCATATTTTCAAGGAGTTTTCGATACTACTACATATAATTAAAATAGTCTTCGACATCTACTAAACTTAGTAGTTACGTCAATAGACCGTAAACACTCAAATATTCAACATTCTTAGAAATAATAAATAAATTTTAAACTAACATTAAACAATATGCGTTACGTAGCGGCACAGAAACACAACAATATGTATATTCAATTTTCGAGGGGATTGACCCCTCTCAATTGAGGGCATTTTTTTCGTCTGTTCCGAGAGGATTTCCGATCTTTTGAGTAAACTCAAAATCTCCCATCCTCTCGAAAACAGAACATACATCGACCGTTATGGGCAAGGGTAAAAGATTGAATACACAAAACAACCATAGATGAAAAAGACAGAAAGAAATATAATAATTGCTATTCTTTTCATCATTTACCTAATGATTGTAGGTGATGATTTTAAAGATAATTCATTTGTTCAAAATTCAATAGCGATTGCTTGTAGTATAATTGCGCCAATAATCGTATTTCTTTTTGACTCTTTCCTCACAAATATTAATAGACTAAAACTATGGTATTTTTCAAAACTACGATATAGGAAAAAGAAAATTCGAGTTTCTATGTCTTACATTTATAGAATTCAGGTCAATGACAAATATTTGTTGGTGAAAAACTCAAAATGGGATTATTTTCAACCTGTAGGTGGTGTCTATAAGGTATTATCAGAAGATATTGGCTTTTTAAAAGATAATTTTGATTGGGGTAAAGACCCATTTATGAAAACAAATGAAGAAAAAAGAAATGATTTGCGAGGTACAGTCCCAATGCCCAAACTGATTGCTTTCCTAGATTGGTTTAAAACACAAAAAAACAGAGAAATTTCACATTGGCGGG
>PHDM01000091.1:0-14445 GCA_002840985.1 Bacteroidetes bacterium HGW-Bacteroidetes-17 | reverse complement strand
ATAAGAACAGGAATCCTAAAAATTGAAGAATTTCCTCATTTTGAATACAGATATGCAGGTACACTTTTGACTCCCATAAAAAAATCAGAGAAATGGAAAAATTGCCTCGAAATACTTTCTTATGATGTTTTTGATATTATTCCTTCTGCAGAACAGGAAGAAATACTAAAGAAAACACAATCTAATAATGTAAAAGGAATTGTTTGGTTAGATGAATCTATTATTCTGAATAATGGCGTTATCAACAAAGAGGAGGAGGTTAAAATCGGACATCACACGAAATGGACAATTGAAATGAAACACTCAAAATAATATTATATGTATTTCTTAAATAGTAAAACAGCTCAAATTGATGACCTATTAGCAAGAGCAGCAGAAAAACTCCAACTCGATAAAGCAAGAAGAGAGAAGATTGAGAGCTCTTATAAGGCCATACAGGAAGTTTTAGAAAACGACCAAATTTACTTTGATTCAAAGAACTTTGAGATTTATCCACAAGGTTCTGTAAGAATTGGAACAACGGTTAAGCCGTTGGCGAGAAATGAATTTGATTTGGACATTGTTCTGCATATTAAGGATAATGTCTATGAACAAACTGACCCAATGAAAGTATTTACAGAGCTAAAAAGGGTTTTACAAGAAAATTTAAACTATAAAGAAAAGGTAATACCTAAAACTAGATGTGTCAGGTTAAATTATGCAGGTGATTATCATATGGATGTTTTACCTGGCTGTCAGCATAATATTAATAATGAGGATAAAATAGTAATACCAGATAGGGAATTAAAAGATTGGTTAGTAAGCAACCCAAGAGGCTATGCTAAATGGTTCATGGGTAAAGCAGAATCTGTAACTCAAACATTATTAGAGAAAGCTTATGCCGCAGAAGATATTCCGTCTGATGATTTTGCAGCAAAAAAACCTTTACAACGAGCTGTTCAAATTATAAAAAGATACCGCGATTTGTTTTTTGAGAAATCGCCAGACTACGCTACTTCTAGCATAGTATTAACAACACTTGCTGGACAACTTTACCAAGGTCAGGATTCAATATTCGATACTATCGACAGCATAATTTCTCAAGTATACCAGAAAGTAAATTTAAGTAAAGCGAAAAGGATTAAAGTCTTAAATCCAGTTGATAATGAGGAAGATTTTACCGATAAATGGGAAAGAGAACCTCAATATTATACAGAATTCATTAGATTTTCGGAAGCCCTTTACCAAAGTTGGCAAAAGCTCAAACAAGATAATGGGATAGTTGAGGAAAGTAATATTTTGAAAGGTCTTATTGGTGAAAACCTATATTCCGAGAGTGTCAAACAACAAGCATTAGTAACTGAGGATTTTAGAAAGAAAGGTAAAGTGTTTTCATCAAGTGCAACTGGCTTATTAGGTTCACAGAAAATTTCAAACAAACCAATTCAAAAAAATACATTTTTTGGAGAATGAAAAAATTTTGGAAAAGTAATCTTTCTATTCCTGTTCAATATGCTAACATAAAAAAAGAATATCCTCAATTTAAAACTAATATTTTAAAGGATTCTTTATTGATTAAGGGTGACTTGCAACCTACTCCTCGAAGTAGCATTTACCACTTTAAATTAATATATTACGTTGGTGAGAGACCTAAAATAAGAATAACAAAACCGGAATTAAAAAGGAATTATAAAAACGAAAAGATTCCACATATTTATGCTGGAAATGAATTATGTTTATATTATCCGCAATACAAAGAATTTGATTCACAATGCAAAATCTCAGATTATATTATACCATGGATAAGTCTTTGGTTATATTATTATGAGATGTGGCATATAACAGGAGAATGGCTTGGTGGTGGGATGCATCCAAAAATAAAAGAATAGGAACCCCAGCCCATAACAAATTGCAAATTGCATTGCGGTTGCAGTGGTGTTCGTTGTCTCTGCTCCTTTCTTGACCGTCATGTCCTGTCGGACACTGACGCTCTTCGAATTCCGCAACGACAACTTGCAAGTGACCGTTAGCGGCAATATTCTAATATAGAAACAATCACATAAAAATGAAAAACTTAATCAGTGTTTTAGTTGGATTATTAACTCTCCTAAGTGGATTTCATTTTTATTTAAATATAACAAATGAAACAGAAATTTCCATAGAGAAAACAATTGCAACATTAAAAACAAATTTTATTGAATATCCTATAAAAACTACATCTACTATTTTACTAATAGTATTAATAAGCTCAATAGTAACTTATTTGGTTAAAAAGATTTTTAATGACATAGCATATAGGGAAAAAAGAAGAGATGAAAGTATTCAGAGAGTTCTACATGATTATAGCAAAAGAGATGAAATCAAAGATTCATTATTTGATAAATATGTAAACCGAAGTACTCCATACAATCTTTGGCAAAAAAAACCATGGAATAGACTACATCCTGGATATAGCAAAGTAATAATAAGAGATATTCGTGATAAATCATTTCCTGAATATGGTAATTGGAGTAAGACTCCAATTTTCAATTTTACGAAAGAGGGAATTGAGTTTTTTAATCTGACAAATACAACGGGATTTGATTTATATATGAATGATAGGGCCCAATGGGATGTTTCCCATATTGGAGTTAGTAATATTAATTCAAAAAAATATTCACTAGTGAAAGAAGCTTATTGTATAGATTTCTTGCCTTATGAAGATATTTTACACGTAGATTGGGAGCAAGATGAATATTATGGTTTGCATACTTTTTTTTGTCACTATAAGTATAAAAAAAATGGTGTAAGGCATCCATTCAAAGAAATTAGATATTATATTTTTAGTAATGATTTTTTAACTCAACTTGAAAATACTGACAAAAGAAATTTCAAACCTTTAAGTATGCGAATCAAAATCCAAATAATGAAACCATATCGTAGAATAAGAAAATATTTTAAATATAGAAAATACTACCACTAACAAAAGCTATAGTTCATGGCGCTTAGATCGGTAAATAAACATCACGGTTTTCGTGTTGTTTCCTGTCCCCCGCCTCGCTTCGCCGAAGCTTCGCGTAGGCAAAGGGGGACAGGAAAGCGTGCCGCAAAAATGCGCCACGCACCAAACCGTTAACGCCAAACTTGAAAATCAGGCAATACACAAAATAATTATCTTTACATCTATGAAAAAAGATATACGGAAAAATCAAAATAACCTGATTGAAAACATTAAAGAAATTATTTTCTCTGCAAGAAAATCAGTAGCAATTAATGTTAATAATGAGCTAATTACAGCTTACTGGAATATTGGAAGGACAATCATTGAAAATGAAAAGGTTAATAACATCGACAATTCTTCATCAAGACAAATAATCCTTGAATTATCAAAACAATTAACTGAGGAAATTGGAAAAGGATTTTCAAGGTCTAATCTTTTCAATATGAGAAAGTTTTACTTTGAATATCCAAGTGTCCAGACAGTGTCTGGACAATTAACTTGGTCTCATATATGTGAACTCTTGATTATCGAAAACTCTCAAAAAAGGGGATTTTATGAAAAAGAGACAATCAACTCATCATGGTCGGTACGAGAATTAAAAAGACAAATTGATAGTTCACTGTATGAGCGACTATTACTTTCCAAAGGAGAAACAAATAAGAAGGAACTTTTAGAATTATCTCAAAAAGGACAACAAATATCAAAACCTCAAGACATTGTAAAAAATCCTTATGTTTTTGAATTTTTGGGAGTACCGGAACACAAACCAATTTTAGAAAAGGAATTAGAGAAAAAACTAATCCGGCATATAGAAGACTTTTTATTAGAACTCGGCAGAGGGTTTATGTTTGTTGGTTCGCAACAAAGAGTGACAATTAACAATACACATTACTATGTAGATATGGTTTTCTACAATAAAATTCTTCGTTGTTATATTTTGATTGAGTTAAAAACCACCAAACTACAAATAAATCATGCCGGACAATTAAACACGTATTTGAATTATTTCAAGACAGAGGTCAATGACAAAGACGACAATCCGCCTATCGGTATAATTTTATGCGCAGAGAAAGATGAAATTGCAGCGGAATATATTCTCGGAGGATTAGAGAATAATGTATTTGCCTCAAAATTCACATATGTTTTACCCGACAAAGACGAACTTATAAGAGAATTAGAAAATGTAATAAAAGAATAAAAGCCAGGCGTTAACACAGTACATATTGCAGTGCGGGCTCGGTTGT
Organism: Bacteroidetes bacterium HGW-Bacteroidetes-17; assembly: GCA_002840985.1. GTDB lineage: Bacteria > Bacteroidota > Bacteroidia > Bacteroidales. The sequence goes on along the minus strand of PHDM01000091.1, from coordinate 10,242 downwards.
ACGCCAACTGCGCCTGCCTGCAGCAGGCAGGGATACTCGTTTCGCAGTTCCGTGTCCGCCAGTTGGCGGACAGGAACGCTCTTCGAAATCCGCCCCGACAACATGTACCAACCGTTAGCAGCAAGTCAAAATGAACAACATAAAATATGATAATTAGGAATAGAACTAATGATTTATTTGTAGACGTTTTTAGGATAGTGTGTTTTTTGATTTTAATACTTCTGATTGTAAACCACGACTGGAATATTAATGCATCAATAGTTTTTGGATTAATTTCATTTATAGCAATTTTAATATCTGCGAAAGAATTTATACAAATTGATTCTAGTGAAATTGCAATTGTTACCAAAAGATTTTTTCCGAGTTTGACTAAGACAAAAGTTTATAAGAAAAATGAAATTTCAAACATTGAATACAATCCAAAAAGAACAAATTATTTAATATTGATTACACCAAATGTTGGTGGTAGCACCACTTCTGCAAACTTCAAAATTACTTTGACAAGTGGTAAAACTTTCATCCATTTTACAGATATGAAAAAACAAGAAATAGAAAACCTTAGAAATATTTTAAATATAAAACAATAATAACCTGCTGCTAACAAAGAACTGAGCCAAAAACCAAACCCTTATTCCATCATTTAATTCCTTCTTGTGCTTGAAAGGCACTATTATAAGTAAGGAAATAAAGCATCGCTTTGTATGCAGTGCCCCCTTACAGCTTAAATTAACATATCATCAAATTCTCAAATTAATTAATCACAGCTTCCTGCTCCCGAAATTGAATTTTGTCACCGATTCTGAGCTTACAACGGATTCTTAATTCGGTTTCGCCATTTACCTTTACATCTCCCTCTGCGATGCAAATTTTTGCTTCTCCACCGGTTTCGACCCAGCCTAAAAATTTCAATAATTTATTGAGTTCAATAAACTCATGCCCGCTTAGTACAAACTCTTCTTTTTGTTTCATCTGTTTATAATTTTATTTTCATTTGCCAGATGGAACTCCCAGATCGTTTACTCCATGCGGCATGATGACTGATACTATAATCATGGTCGTGAGTGTTAAACTTTTATCATGGTCGTTTCATTTTGCAAAGGTAGGTTTATTCAGAATTAAATCATTTATTCGATCGTCTGAATAAATAATAAGATTAAAATACTGTAGAAATAATCAGGCTGAATTGATATTTTTACAGAAAATTGATCTTCTTAATGTCTTTAATATTTAGCCTTACCAGGCTCCCATATTCTTTACTTTTCCCCTCAATGGTCAGTAAAATGGTTTTTGTTTTAGATCCTTTTTCTTTAAAACTTGTCTTGATCCAAATTTCATCCAGCTGGCCGTTGTCCAATGCTACCATGGCTTTACGGAATTGTCCTTTTTGCTTCTTCTCAATTTGGATACTTTTGATCTTGTCGAATTTCAGTTTAAACTCTGCTTTATTCTGAAGACATTGAAATTCAAAACCTCCATAGCCCCTTACTTCTATTAAATGATAACTTTCCCCTTTAATGGTGGTTATTGTTACTTCATATTGATTGCTCTGAGCTACTGACACAGCAGACAATAAAAATATTGCCAGAACCGCAGTCAAACCGGATTTAAGTGCGAACTTACTCATATTTAGATTATTTAGGATTTTGAATTAAAGATAACCATAAAATTATGAATAATCCAAACCTGATAATCATAAAATCAATCTTCAATTTACCCTTTTTTTGATGAAGTGTCAGGTTTAGATTTAAGCTAATATTGACGTGAATTCCTCTATTTTTTGCTCGTCAATTTTAGAAACATTTTCTTTAACCCCGGCTATTTTCTTTACAATCGCACGCTCAAAAAAATTCATTTTATCAAATAAGAATTCACCTCCAATAATTTCATTTTTCAGGGAATGCTTTCGCAAAGCTTCAGGATAGGCCAACTCAAATTGTTCCCGGGCTTTATCCCCTTCTTCCATGCAACAAAGAAATAATGCAATCCGTTTCTTTAATAAATCTTCCAAATTTGATTCACAAAATGTCTTTATCCGTTTTTGAATCATCCCTGCATGTATTGAGCCCCCAATTATAATTGTCGAATAGCCCGAAATATCAAGGTTCTTATTCTTTCGAAGATCGATTAACTCAACTTCCGACTTATTTAATTTCTCATAAATTTTTAATGCAACCTTTTGGGTTGTACCATGTTTCGACATAAATGCTATTGCTATCATCAAAATTTAAGTTTTAGATGTATCTTATACAAAATTTTTAACCTGCTATTTCCTCAAGACTATCGACGAGATCATCGATATCATGCTTTGTAATATAAATAGCCAGAGAAATTCTCAGGCCATTTAACCCAAAACCTGTCATTGGCCTGGTATCAATGCCATAGTTTTCAAATAATTGCGCTTTAACTAAATTCACATCTTTACCTACAATTTCTAACGTTTGAATCGCTGCTGAGAGTTCATCATTCGCAGGAGATTTGAATTTGAATTTGGGGTTATCGCCAATTTTTTCCCTTAGGTATGCTTTTAGTTCATACGATCTCTTTTCAATTTTTTCACGCCCTATAGAATTATGGAATTCTATTGCTGTTCCCAATCCTAATACGTCAGGTAAATTTCTTGTATTATAATTTTCCAATCTCCGGATCGTCAAATCCTTATGTCCATTGGCAACAATGAGTGGTTTCAGTAAATGCTGGCTTTCCTTCCTGGCATAGAAAATCCCAATCTCTTTTGGTGAAAATAACCATTTATGCGTACTTGCAGCATAATAATCACAACCCAGATCCTTCAGATTTATGTCAAACATCCCGGCTGCCTGAGCACCATCAACTGCCACATAAATTCCTTTTTGGTGAGCCATTTCACTTAGTTCTTTGATGGGTAAAATCATGCCATTCGTATTCAACAAGTGGCAAATTGATATGATCTTCGTTTTTGGGGTGATGGCCTTTCGGTACATTTCAACGATTTCTTCAACTGAATCAGGGAGAATTGGCAATACAATTTGCACTAATTTAATACCCTTCGATTCTTGCCATACCTGCCACGGAATCGTTACGCTCGTATGTTCATGATCAGCCAATATAATTTCGTCACCGGCTTTAAGGTCAAAGCTCTTGGCAAGCATATTAAAGCCTTCCGTAGTATTGTGGATAAGTGCAATTTCTTCAGGAGATACTGATAATAGCTCAGCAGATTGACTTCTGACTTTTTCTACTTCTTCCTTCCAGCCTCCCCACATGTATTTTGATGGAAATTCATCCAAGGTCGTCCTGAAATTACAACTTGCTTCTCTCACAATTAATGGAGATGGGCCTAATGAACCATTATTAAAATATTTTAATCCTTCAGCAAAAGGAAATTGTTCTTTTATTTGTTCCCAATAGTTTTCATCATTATTTTCTGAAGAAAGAAATGCTGATAAGTTGTCAAATGGCAAACTGCTGACATTCTTGCCAAATGCAGAGAACATTGCGGCACCGGCAAATCCGGTGATTGAAGCTTTTAAAAAATTTCTTCTTTTAATTTGTGTCATAACAAGAGGCTTATTTTGATTTTTTAATGACAAGATTTTTGAAAGCTCCATCTGAATTATTACCGGCCCACAAGCCAATCCATCCGGTCTTTCGATCACTTAACTGCTCAATTTCCAATGATGCAATCTCAGAATTATTTACATAAACTTTCACGTGAGGGTATACAATTTCAATCTTCGCATGAAACCAATCATTCGGATCAGGTACAGGAATTACAGGATTCTCATATTGTTCAGAAAAATTACTTCGTAAATAACTCCAAGTTTTTTCCGGATGTGAAATATATTGAACAGAATGGCTATTTCTTTCTGGCGATTTAAAATTAAATGGTCTGAAATAGATTCCATCGTATGTCTCTTCATCAAGCCCATGAAAGGCAATGCCCACAAAACTTCTTCCTTGATGATCTGAACCCTTAATATCAAGTTCGATCACTCCATCACCAAAACTCAAATCTTTCACCCAAACAACACCATCCAAAGGTTGAGCATTAAACTGAATTGCATTTTCAGCCTTGTCAAAATTTACTATTCGATTATACACATTCCAGATTTTTTCATTATTTACTGAAGATAAATCAGGAATGATTTGAGCATTTAAATGTCCGATCAGAACAAATGGCAATAAAAGGAAGACAAATCTTTTCATTAGGTTCATAGGTTTAAGGATTTAGGTTATCTGTAAAGTTCCCTAATTTTTATTTAATCTCCAATAAATCAGCCAAAGATTCACGAGTAATATTTGAAATCATGAATATGCAACAAAAAAAGGGCTATCCAATGAATATGATTGGTTGGCCCTTTGATGTAAGCTATGGAAATATACGCTTACTGATTCATTTCATTCTTTAAAAGGATCGTATAAGCAGTAGCCATTTTTTGTGCCATCTCGATCATCGTTTTATTATATTTTTCGAGATCAATTTCACCTTTATCCTTTAAGAAATCCGTATCACCAATTAATCCTTTGTTTGTAAGAAACAAGTCTCCCGAATTTTTAAACACATAGGATTTCTTTCCTTGTCCGGCATTAACCTCATCAAGATCTGACTGGATCTTAATATTTACAAAATCAAGTGTTGGCGCATTTTTTTTACCCATTCCGAATTTAAAATTAACGCTCAGTGAGGCTTGGCAATCGGTTTCCATGGCAATTCTAGGAACCATATTATTAATTTTCACAATCGCTCCAATTTTTAAAGTTTCAGTGAACATGCCCATCCCTGAAACAGATCGTTTAATCCCTTCTGTAGTCACCGATTTTTTGGTAATTCCTCCTGAATATGCTCTGGTTTTCCTTTCTTCCTTTAGGCCCAATGCAATATAATTTTCATTATCGAGAAGTACTTCTTTATCCAATACTTCTATCCCGTTATCGGTAAATACTTTCTTAATGATTTCATAGAGTTCATTGGTCAGTGATTCATAGTAATCACCGCCAATTTCAACAGTTTGTGTACGCTTATAGAGTGGGCCGCCACTCCATCTGCTTTCCATCGGGCCGGGAGCAGTTTCTTTGGAGGTGATATATTCTCCATAAAATTCTACAAACATTACTTTTTTCACTCCATTTTTAAGGAGTAATTTTGCATTTAGCTTTGCGAGTTTCTCTGCTTCATTAACACTCATATCATCCTGACATATCCCAGCGAAACTAAGCAGAAAGCTGATGCACATCATGCATAAGATCTTTTTTTTCATTGGTTTCTGGTTTAGGTTAATAAATGATAACTGTAATTAGATAATAGAAATTCCAGGCTATTAAAATAAGCTATCGTATTTTTACAAACTTCGTATGTTCCGATTCTAAATATATAAACTATAATAAGTAAATTCAAGGATTATTTTTTACTGTGCTTTTATTTCGTAATTTTTAACCATCAAAAATCACAATATTTAAACTTATGAAAAAATATTTCCTCCTTATCGGTTTATGTATTTCTGTTTTTTCTGTGCACGCTCAAAAGCTTGACATGGATTTATTAAACGATTTAAAACCAAGAAATATTGGTCCTGCTGGAATGAGCGGGCGAGTAACAGCAATTGATGTTAACTTGTCAAACACCAATATTATTTATGCAGGCACTGCTTCAGGCGGATTATGGAAATCAGAAAATGCCGGAACAAATTGGACACCAATTTTTGAAGCTAAAAAAGCAGCCTCAATAGGTGCTATTGCTATATTTCAAAAAAATCCCGATATCATTTGGGCAGGAACCGGTGAAGGGAATCCAAGAAACAGTTTAACTGGCGGGTACGGACTTTATAAAAGTGTTAACGGTGGTAGAAACTGGCAGGAAATGGGATTGGAAAACACTCGTCATATTCATCGAATTATCACCCATCCGGAGAACCCGAATATTGTTTATGTCGGAGCAATCGGAAGCCCCTGGGGCCCACATCCTGAAAGAGGAGTTTTTAAAACAACCGATGGTGGAAAAACCTGGGATCAAATTTTATTTACCAACGATCAATCCGGGGTAGCTGATATGGTGATGGATCCTTCAAATCCGGATAAAATATTTGTTGCCATGTGGCAGCATCATCGCCAACCTTGGTTTTTTAAATCAGGCGGTGAAGGCTCCGGACTATACATGACCATTGATGGTGGAGAAAACTGGAAATTACTTTCAGAGGAAGGCGGACTTCCTTCGGGAGAGATCGGACGAATCGGGTTAGCCATAAGCAGAAGTAATCCAAAATATATTTATGCATTAGTTGAATCTAAAAAAAATGCCATATACCGATCAACGGATGGTGGTTATAAATGGGAAAAACGAGGGGATAAAAATATTGGTGACCGCCCTTTTTATTATGCTGATTTATTTGTTGATTCAAAAAATGAAAATAGGGTTTACTCATTGTACAGTTTTGTCAATGTGAGTGAAGACGGGGCTTTGACCTTTACCGATCAAACTGCTGAAAGTATCCATAGTGATCATCATGCCTGGTGGATCCATCCTAACGAACCTTCTTTTATGATTGATGGTAACGATGGTGGAATGGCCATTACACATGATATGGGCAAAACCTGGAGATTAATTTCGAATCTTCCTGTCGGTCAGTTCTATCATATCGATGTTGACAATGAACTTCCATATAATATTTATGGTGGGATGCAGGACAATGGATCATGGGTGGGCCCGTCTTACGTTTGGAGCAGACAGGGAATTATCAATAATTATTGGGATTATCTGAATGGCGGGGATGGTTTTGATGCTGTTCCTGTACCCGGAGATGCACGATACTGCTATTCAATGTCACAGCAAGGTCATTTATCAAGAAATGATATTCTGACCGGGGATTCTAAAAATATTCGTCCTGTTCATCCTGAAGGAATTGACTTGCGTTTTAACTGGAATGCAGCCATTGCCCAAAATCCATTTGATCAGAATAGCATTTATTTTGGAAGTCAGTTTTTACACAAAAGTAATGACCGTGGAGAGAACTGGGAAATCATTAGTCCTGATTTAAGCACAAACGATCCTGAGAAACAAAAACAACATTTAAGTGGTGGAATAACTTATGATGCCACAGGAGCAGAAAATCATACAACCATCATTTCCATAGCTCCCAGTCCACTTGACGAAAAGGTAATTTGGGTGGGAACAGATGATGGTAATCTGCAACTGACGACTGATGGTGGAGAAACATGGGTCAATGTTTATGACAAAATTAAAGGTGCCCCGTTAAATGCTTGGATTCCTCAAATTCATCCATCAAAATATAATGCTGCAGAAGCATTTGTTATCGTAAATAATTATCGACAGAATGATTACAGCACTTATGTTTATCATACCAAAGACTATGGTAAAAAATGGGAACAAATTGCTGACAACTCAGAAATATGGGGATATGCACTGAGTTTTGAACAAGACCCAATTGAACCAAAGCTAATGTTTTTAGGTAGTGAAATGGGACTTTATATAAGTATTGATGCCGGAGATAACTGGACTAAATGGACTCATTCTTATCCCACAGTATCTACCATGGATCTGAAAATTCATCCCCGCGAGTATGATTTGGTCATTGGTACCTTCGGTCGATCAATTTGGGTATTGGATGATATTCGACCTTTAAGAAAGCTTGCTCAGGATGGTACAAATATTTTTGAGCAGGAGCTGGTTGCATTTGATCTTCCTACCGCAATTATGACTAAGCCAAAAGTTGCACCTGGATATCCGGTTTGGATGCGACAATATGCCGGTGACTCCTATTATGAAGGCGAAAACAGACCAATGGGGGCAATGATTAGTTTTTTCATCAAAGAAGCAGATGAAAATGAAATGGTAAATATTGATATTATTGATTCTAATAATGACACCATTCGCACATTATCAATAAAGCCAAAAAAAGGGATTAACCGAACATACTGGGGCTTTGATACCAGAGGTTTTAGAATGCCTGGCAGGCCAGCCCCCAAGAATGCAAGAACACAAGGTGGAGGCCCCATCACTTTGCCTGGCACTTATACTTTAAATTTGAAATATAAGGATGCAGAAGCCTCAAGTACCCTGATGGTAAAAGCTGATAATCGGTTAGACATTGATGCGGATGCAATGATTACAAATCGGAAAAATCTTGATCCTTTTATTGCCATGGTTGATGAATTAAATACAGCACTCGATAAACTTAAAGAAATTGAAAAGAAAATTGATATCATTAACAAACTTATCCCTAAAGAAAGCAGTCCAAACATCGATAGTTTAAAATCGATCGAGAAAGAAATTGGTATCACCATTAAGGAACTGAACGAACTCATGTATGGCCCTAAAGACGTTCAGGGAATTTATAGTAACCCAAAAGAAATTTCAAATAAAATATGGCCAGCATTTTCGGGATTAATGGCAGCAACCAAGCTTAACAGCAACCAAAAATACGCCATAGATCAGGCTAAAAAAGCGATGGCTGAATACACCGGCCAATTAAATAAATTCTTTGACAATGGATGGAAAAAATATCAGGATGCAGTAAAAAAAGCAGAGATCACCATTTTTTAAAAAATAGTAGGCGCAGCTACAAATTTAGTTGCGCCTATTATTTTCCTTTATAATACTTAACTAAAATTCAATTTCTCCGATTAAATAAGTAACCGCATGCCCACTTATTTTTACCCGATCACCATCCCAAACACAAACCAAATCGCCTTTTCTTTTGGATAATTGTTGTGCCGTTAATGTAGTTTTATTAAGCTTATTGGCCCAATATGGAGTAAGTGTAGTATGTGCTGAACCCGTAACAGGGTCCTCATCAATTCCAACCTGCGGAGCGAAGAAGCGTGAAACAAAATCCACTATTTCACCTCTGGCACTCACAATGATACCTCGGGCTTTTATCTTGTTCAGTAGCCTAAAATCGGGCTTCAGGAGTTCTATCGTACTTTGTGAATCAAAAATCAACATAAAATCTGTTTTGCCTTTATATGTTTCAATTGGCTTGCATCCTAGAGCCTTCACCAGTAAATCAGGAGTAGCTACTTTTTCAATTTGATCAGCAGGAAAATCTAATACCATTTTTTTCCCATCCTTCCGCACAATTAATATTCCTGATTCTTTCGTGTCAAATTTTATGGCTGAAGATTTATAATTATAATACTTAAATAATACGTAGGCTGCAGCCAGAGTTGCATGACCACAAAGATCAACTTCCGTTTTGGGTGTAAACCATCTTATTGCATAATCCGTCCCCACATTTACAACAAAAGCAGTTTCTGCCAGATTATTTTCAGCAGCGATATGCTGCATTGTTGATTCATCCAGCCAATTATCCAGAATGCAAACAGCTGCAGGATTGCCCCTAAAAACCTGATCTGAAAATGCATCAATCTGATAGATTTTAATTTTCATTTCTGTTTTTTTTATAAATACATATTACTATAATATCTTTTGTTAAATTACAAAAAAAACTGTAAAATCAAATCAGAAAATTTTATCTTCACCTGAATAAAAAATATATTCATATATGAAAAACATTAAATATCTGACACCCCTTATTATTATAATTGTTATGTCATCAAGTAGTTGCAATAAGTTAGCTGGTTTATTAGATGTGTCATTTAATGCCGCTTATTCAGTGCAATTAGATGCAGTAGTTCCACCCAACGATGGTCTAAAACAAACGGAAGGAATGTTTAGTGCTTCTGCAACAATTGATCCCAATAGCAATGCCGAATTTTTAAAATACGCTAACAAAATAAAAGATATTCAAATTAATTCTATTTCAGCAAAAGTTTTAAGTATCAGCAAGCCTGTAACCATTGAAACAGCAAGTATTTCCATTTTTTCAGGCACAAAAAATACTTCATGGAATTTCACGAATGAATTAATAAATGCAGGGAAAATTTTAACTTTAGGAAATGATTCCAATCAATGGATGGATGTTCAAAATATTCTGAATGACAAAAATGTATTTACCGTTTTCGTTGATGGGAAAACAGATGTCGATGATGTTGAATTCACCATCGAGGTTACGATTAACGCAAAAATAACTGCCAATCCGTTAGGGAATTAGTAGATTAAAAACTTTTTTGCAACTTTAAGTCATTTAATATGAGCTCATTCTACTAAAAAAATAAAGAAAATTCTTAAAGTTGACTATCCCTGTGTCAAGCCAAGGGGTATTTCGCCAACTTTATTTCAGTAAAAAGCTGAAAACCGAATTTTCATTATTTCACCCCTCTGTCAGTCATTCGACTGACATCTCCCCT
>PHDM01000090.1 GCA_002840985.1 Bacteroidetes bacterium HGW-Bacteroidetes-17 | reverse complement strand
AAAGTATTTTGGAAATGGCTCCGGAAGATAGGGCCAAAGAAGGGATCTTTTTAAGTTTTCAATATCCGGTTGAGATTCCGGGAGTTAGCATGACTAATTTTATGCGAACTGCTATCAATGAACATCGAGAATATCAGGGAAAAGAACCCATGCCCGCCGGAGAATTCCTAAAAATGATGGATGAAAAAAAGAAAATGGTCGAGATCAATTCAAAACTTACCAAGCGTTCGGTCAACGAAGGATTTTCGGGTGGCGAGAAAAAGAAAAATGAAATCTTTCAAATGGCCATGCTCGAACCTACCTTTTCAATTTTAGATGAAACTGACTCAGGTCTTGACATTGATGCATTGCGGATTGTGGCGAATGGAGTCAATTTGCTCAAGACCCCTCAAAATGCCTTTATGATCATCACACACTATAAGCGATTACTCGATTATATCGAACCTGATTTTGTTCATGTTTTGTTTGATGGGCGAATTGTTAAGTCGGGTGGAAAAGGATTGGCATTAGAACTTGAAGAAAAAGGATACGACTGGATTAAGCAGGAAGTTGAACGTTAAAATATAGACACGCAGCATAATGAATAAACGTGACGAGCAAATATTACTGGAAAAGAAATTAGTTGATCTTTATGAAGAAAATAAAGAGACTGCTTTTACCAATGATATAAAAACAGTTTCGGCTTGCAGAACAAAGGCAATCAAGCATTTCAAAGAAAAAGGCTTCCCGGTGGTTTCGGAAGAGTTATGGCGATCAACCGACTTATCAAAAGTTTTGTCGCAGGATTATCATCAATTTCTTAAATCTAAAGAGGAGGGTGTTGATTTAAGCAAACTGTTTGTTTGTGATGTTCATGATTTTGATACCGACATCCTTTCGCTGTTAAATGGTTGGGTTGTAAATGGATTTCAGGAGCTTAAGACTTTACCAAATGGAGTTATCATCGGAAGCTTGTCTGAAGCAATGAAAATTTATCCTGAATTAATAGAGAAATATTACAATCAAAGTGAGCATATAAATGATCATTCAATAACCTCCTTAAATACGGCACTTGCCCAGGATGGAGCGTTTATTTTTATACCGGATGGAATTCAGGTAGAAAAACCCATCCAAATGATCAGTATCATCAATCATGATGAAAACCTGATCGTGCAAAACAGGAATATCGTGATTATAGGGAAAAACAGCAGTTTAACCCTGGTTCACTGTGATGATTCGACCAATAAATTACCAAGTTTTAATAATTCGGTAACTGAAATATTTGTTGGTGAAAATGCAAATCTCGATCACTATAAACTTCAAAATTTAAACAATAATTCGACCCTCATCAATTCTACCTTTGTTAAACTGGATGCATATGCCAACGTTTCGAGCAATGCCATTTCGTTGAATGGGGGCCTGATCCGGAACAATATTTTTGTAGCCTTAAATGGAAAAGGTGCAAATGCCAATGTTTATGGAGTATACTTGATGGACAAAAAGCAGCATATCGATAATTATGTTTTTGTTGATCATAAAGTTTCGGATTGCACAAGTACTGAATTGTTTAAAGGAATATTGGATGATGAAGCGAGTGGCGTCTTTAACGGACATATTTTGGTTCAAAGAGATGCACAACGTACCAATGCCTTCCAAAACAATAAAAATATTTTACTGAAAGATACTGCCACTATCGACACCAAACCTTTTCTGGAGATTTATGCCGACGATGTCAAATGTAGCCATGGAGCCACCATCGGACAATTGGATACAGAAGCAATGTTCTATATGCGATCGCGTGGAATTAGAGAAGATAATGCACGAATGTTGTTAATGTATGCTTTTGCTGCAGAGGTAATTGATAAGATTTCAATTGAGGCTTTACGTAACAGAATTGACGATATGGTTAAAAAGCGTTTGCGTGGTGAACTCTCCATATGTGAAACTTGTGTATTGCATTGCGGAAGTCCAGAAAAAGAAATCCATTTTGATATTGATTTAAGCAAAATTTAGTAATTTTGTGCTTAAGATGAATCCATTTGATATTCAAAAGATTAGGGCTGACTTTCCAATTCTCGACAGAGAAGTGTACGGTAATAAATTGGTGTATTTAGATAATGCAGCTACTGCCCAAAAACCCCAAGTAGTAATTGATGCAATTGTTGATTATTATACCTGGAACAATTCCAACATACATCGTGGAGTTCATTATTTGAGCCAAATTGCAACATCTGCCTACGAAGATGCAAGGGAAACCATAAGAGCTTATATCAACGCCAAAGAAAAGTATGAGGTGATTTTTACAAAAGGAACCACTGATGCTATCAATCTATTGGCTTATTCGTTTGGCGAAAAATATATCCATGCAGGCGATGAAATCATTGTATCAGCACTCGAGCACCATTCAAACTTAGTTCCCTGGCAGATTTTATGTCAGCGAAAACAAGCCAAATTAAAGATTGTTCCGGTTAATGATAAAGGAGAATTTATTTTTGAGGAATTTGAAAAACTTTTGAGTTCAAAAACTAAATTAGTGGCAGTAGCTCATATCTCGAATGCGTTGGGGAGCATCAATCCGATTAAAAAAATCATCAAAAAAGCTCATGAGCGAAATATTCCGGTGATGATTGACGGGGCCCAAGGTATCGTTCATTCAGCCGTTGATGTTCAGGAATTGGATTGTGATTTTTATGCTTTTTCGGGCCATAAATTGTACGCGCCGATGGGAGTTGGGGTTTTATATGGCAAAGAGCAATATTTAGAGGAAATGCCACCTTATCAAATGGGAGGCGAGATGGTTGACCAAGTGAGTTATCAGCATACAACATACAATAGACTTCCCTTTAAATTTGAAGCCGGAACGCCGAATGTGGAAGCCGTGTTGGGTTTGAATGCGGCGATCAATTATATAAAAGGGATAGGAATTGAACAAATTTACAGGCATGAAAATGAGCTCCTGAAATATGCTACAAACAAACTGAAAAAGATTGAAGGAATCCGAATCATTGGTGAAGCCGATCAAAAAGCGGGGGTAGTCTCATTCTTGATTGGGGAGATCCATCCTTACGATGCAGGGACCATTATCGATCATTTTGGAATTGCGATTCGTACCGGGCATCATTGTGCTCAGCCAATCATTGATCATTTTAAAATACCCGGGACCATCCGGGCCTCTTTTGCAATGTATAATAATTTTGATGAAATTGACCTACTAATTAACGCTGTCAAACAAGTTAAAAAAATGTTTGAATAACTAAAAAACTCTAAGCTATGGAGGTAGAAAGCATTCGTATCATCGAAGATCAAATTATTGAAGAATTTGCCCATTTTGAAGATTGGATGGACAAATACAATTACATCATTGAAATGGGAAAAGATGTTCCTAAAATCGATCCTGATCTTAAAACTGATAATAATTTAATATCCGGGTGTCAGTCGAGGGTGTGGTTACATGCTGAATATAAAGATGGAATTGTTCTATTTAGTGCAGATAGTGAAGCCGTCATTACACGTGGGCTTGCAAGTTTATTGATCCGTGTGATGAACAAGCAAACACCGGAAGATATCCTGAATTCTGATTTCTTTTTTGTAAAAAAATTGGGATTGAAAGAACATTTATCACCCAATCGTTCGAACGGATTAGTTTCAATGATTAAGCAAATGAAGCTTTACGCTCTGGCATTTCAAACTAAAGCTTCGCGATGATTCTCTCACTTTGAAAATAATACTATGGCTAATATAGTTGCAAATACCGAACTTGAACATAAAATCATCGAAGCATTAAAAACCGTTTTTGATCCTGAGGTTCCCGTTAATATTTATGAATTAGGATTGATTTATGAGGTTAATGTGGATGATCAAAAAAATGTTAAAATTGTAATGACTTTGACTGCCCCCAATTGCCCGGTTGCCGAAAGTTTGCCCGTTGAGGTTGAAGAAACGATAAAAGCACTTGAAGGCGTTAATGAGGTTGAAGTAGTATTAACTTTTGAGCCATCCTGGGATCAGGATATGATGTCGGAAGAAGCAAAGCTTGATTTGGGCTTATTATAATAATTATCATCCATCCCCTATTATTCGTTTAATTCCTGTAATTTTGTAGGAGAAGTTACTGACTATGGTAGAATATACTGGTGAACTGTTAAAGCATATTGAAAATCCCTCCGATTTACGTTTGTTGAGCGAAGAAAAGCTTCCTCAGCTTTGTGATGAGATAAGGGAGTTTATCATAGAAGCTACTTCAACAAATCCGGGGCATCTGGGTGCAAGCTTGGGGGTAGTTGATCTCACGGTCGCACTTCATTACGCTTATAATACCCCTTACGATCGCCTGATTTGGGATGTAGGTCATCAGGCCTATGCCCATAAAATATTAACCGGTCGTAAGAATCTTTTTCACCTGAACCGAAAATTTAAAGGGATAAGCGGGTTTCCAAGAATGAGCGAAAGTGAATTTGATGCTTTTGGAGTCGGGCATTCTTCAACCTCAATTTCGGCAGCGTTGGGTATGGCCATTGCATCTAATCTGAAAAAAGACAAAGATCGTCAGCATATTGCCGTAATCGGTGATGGATCAATGACGGGTGGAATTGCGATGGAAGCCCTGAATAATGCAGGAGTTTCAGGAACAAACCTACTTGTTATTTTAAATGATAATGGCATAGCCATTGATAAAAATGTTGGGGCACTGAAAGATTATCTGGTTGATATGTCGACGTCACCTGTTTATAATCGACTCAAAAATTTAATTTGGAAATTATTGGGCAAGGTTACCATTAAATATGGACCCGATCACCAGCGAATTGCTCAACAAATTGAGAATGCAATCAAAGGATCTATCCTCAGAAGAAGTAATTTATTTGAATCCTTTGGGTTTCGTTATTTTGGGCCGGTTGACGGGCATGATGTAAAAAGACTTGCAAGATTATTTGTTGACCTGCAAAATATCCCCGGGCCTAAACTTCTTCATATTATTACAAAGAAAGGCAAGGGTTTAAAATCGGCTGAAAAGGATCAAACCCTTTATCATGCTCCCGGAGCATTTGATCGGAAAACAGGTCAGATTATTCAAACTACGTGTACCGAAAAACAAGCGCCTAAATACCAGACCGTATTTGGTAGGACCATTCTTGAGTTAGCTGAAAAAAATGATAAAATTGTTGGCGTGACCCCGGCGATGCCAACAGGTTGCTCATTAAATTTGATGATGGAAAAAATGCCTGAAAGGGTTTTTGATGTCGGAATTGCTGAGCAGCATGCCGTTACGTTTTCAGCAGGATTGGCGGCCCAGGGGATGATCCCTTTTTGTAATATCTATTCTACCTTTATGCAAAGAGCTTATGATCAGGTCATTCATGATGTGGCTCTGCAAAAATTGCCAGTTGTATTATGCCTGGACCGTGGAGGATTGGTAGGTGAAGATGGCGCTACTCATCATGGGGCATTTGATTTGGCATATCTGAGATCTGTTCCTGAAATGATTGTTTCGGCACCCATGAATGAGGAAGAGTTAAGAAATTTAATGTACACCGCCCAACTGAAAAATCAGGGAGCTATATCGATACGTTATCCGAGAGGAAGAGGTGTAATGCCTGAATGGAAAACAGCATTTCAGGAAATTGAAATCGGTAATGGACGAATCATTTCTGAAGGCGAAAAAATAGCCATTATATCGATCGGGCACATCGGCAATACGGTAATAAAAGCATGTGAAAAACTGTTAGAAGAAAATATCCGGATCGGACATTTTGATATGCGCTTTTTAAAACCGATTGATGAAGAAATGCTTCACCATATTTTAAAAAATTATCAAAAAATCATTACGGTCGAAGACGGGACCATTATTGGTGGACTGGGCAGTGCCGTGCTCGAATTTATGTCCGATCACAATTATCACACATCTGTTAAACGATTGGGGATCCCCGATAAATTTATTGAGCAGGGAAGCATTGCGGAACTAAGTAAAGAATGCGGGTTTGATGCAGAAGGAATCTATCTGTCAGTTAAAACACTGTTATAATCTTTGAGGTTAACCCTTTACTTTGCAACTACGTTAAAAGAGGTCCGTCCATAACAATTTTTCCCATCTTTTGTAATCCCCCTGACAATCACCTCATACTCTGAACAATGATCGGACGTATAAAATGAAACTGAAGTATCCTTATTTAACTCAACATTGGGGTTCCAATAGAGTAATGTTCTGAAGTCTGCCAATTTACTTAATCTTTTTTCTTCCGAATTATAGATTGGTGGATCGAAAACATAAGAAGGGGATATTGTTTGGTACTTTAAAAAAGTTGAACCTTCGGGCATTTTCATTCCGCCGAAGTTATCTGTATTTGTGGTCAATCTGATTATTCCCTGAAAAATATTATCGCCTAACATCACTAAAGCATAATTAAGTTCGATTTTTTCAATTTTGGCGGGAGGGATCTTGAGAAGCTCATTTACATTAAAAACGGGAATGTTATCGATGAGTATCAATGGATCTTCTGAATAAAATGAATGAATATTATTGATAATGAGCAGTGAATATTCATCTTTGCTTTTTCGCACCGAGCAAAATGGGATAAGTTCTTTGAACACTGTTTCCAATGATTTGGTATCAATATAATCTGCAAGTAATATTGTTGATTGGGACTCTTTAATATTTAATGGGTAAATGTTTTTAGGCTTTTGTTTCGCAGCAGTTTCAATACCGTAGATATTATTCGTTTGCCTATTAACATTCATTTCTTTTACCAAGTTTTTGTGCGAAGTATTTATTGATAAAGGAATATTGCTGGTTTCAGGAAAATAAAGCGTAAAATCGTTATTGATTTTTAACTCCAATTTATCATCTTTATCTGCTTTCGGACAAAGGAATATATCCTGATTGTCTTCTAAATTGTTCAAAGAAAAAATAAACTCTCCATTTTGTCGGCTTGTGCTTACATGAATTTGAGGGTTTTTATTAAAAGCAGAAAGATAAACAGAAATGTTTGCCTTAGGAAGTTTGGTTGTTTTGTCAATTATAGTGCCACTAAGACTTACATTTCTGATTTCCGGTATCCATTCAATAAACTGATTTGGAACATTCCCTTGTTCTGGTTTAATTGATTTTGATAATAGTTGATAATTGTATAAAATCATAAGGTATTCTTTCTCTTCTGTTGAAAGTAAGCTAATGTTATTGTTTTGACAATATGAATTTAATAATTGCCGATTACTGAAAATATTGGAAGGAAACTGTTGGTAGGTGCCTTTTTTAATTACCGAAACTGATAGATTAGCAGATATATTTTTATTTAAGGTGCTTGGATTAAGATTCAATTTAACCAGTTCCCTAGGAGCGTAAACCTGATTGGGATGGCTAAAATCGAATGAGATTCCGATATCATCATGGTAATAAAAGGCATGAGTTTGAACAACTATTCCCGACTGATTTTTCAGGTATAAATAATTAATCCCGCTATTTAAAATGCTGGCAGGGAATAGCATATTAGTTGTTCGGTCCTTGAGTATGATCTTTGTTTTAGATAGAATTTGCTTATCCTGAGAAATGATTTCAAGCAAATAATTTTGTTCTGATTGTTTTACAGAGCTTGTTTGCTTATTGATTATTTCAACTTTTAATTCATTATTATCGGAAAAGAACGGTTTTATAGCAATTCCTTCTATGAAAACAGTTGGTAACGATTTAATGATAGAATCGCTATTGTGTAAAATTATCTTAAAAAAATAGTTTTTGGATTTATAAGGAATAAGTTCGAAAAGCCCAAGATCACTTTTTATATTTATTGGATTTGCAACGATCTTGCCTTCTTCATCCTGGATTAAAATTTCTTTAATTTCATGGCTTAAATTTTCATCAATTTTAAACGCGACCTTCGTTTGGATACTGTCAATTAAAATGCCGTTTTCCGGGAATAATTCAATTTGACTCTCACTGATATCTATTGTTTTTTCTGGTAATGGATATTCTGTATTAAGAATGGTCAGCATAGATGTAAAATATTTTTGAGGAGGATAGTTTTTTAGATACTGGGTATAGGCCATTAAATAGTAATTCCCTGATAAAAATTCCATTGGGATGTCTATTGTTCCTTGAACTGTTCCATTTTCAATATTAAATTTTTGCTTTATGATCACCTCACTGTTTCCGTTAAATAATTCGACATATAAAACCTTACTCAATTTACTTGCAGAACTTTTTGTACTGTTTAAGCAATATGCTTTTAACCAGATTCTTTCTCCACTTAAATAAATATCCCTGTCGGTTTCAACTGAAATGGTTTCCAAAGGATCAGGTGTAAGCGCGATGCTGGAATAACCTGCATTATTTTGAGCATTAGCAATACTATATGCCATCAATAGCACAACAATTATCCCCATTTTAATATTTACTCTCATTGCTATTTTTATTGATCCCAGTAATCGGGTTTGTTAGTGACTCCGCTTCTTTTTGTACAATCCAGGCAACTTTGTAGCGGCATAACAATTATTGAATCTCTTTCTGTATTGGGGACAGGGATAGATGTTATATATATTGGCCAATCCTCAGGCCTTCTATAATACCCACGATCAATATCAGAGAAGGAGAATGAATAACTATTTGCTGGGAAAGCACCTTCCGGTGTTTCTTCCCCAAAAAGCGCATCAACATTACAGGGGCTTTTCCATTTTTTTGTTTGTGGAGGAAGTACTACCGTCAATCTTTTTCCATTTTGCATGCCAGCCACAATAAAATATCCCAATACAGATTCTTCAGGTTTTGTTTTACTTATAACATTCCCCTGAATATGGTATGGCTGGTTTGAATAAAGTCCTTCCTGACTTGCGTCCTGATCAAATAACGCGTTCAGGTAAGTATAGGTATCTTCTGAAATTGTTAATTGGTTGACCAGTAAGCTGTATTTATATTTAAGTTTTTCATCGGTAAACGATACGAAACTTAAAGGTGAATTATTGATTTTTGGAGTACTGAAATGAGTAGTGTTATTGGTGAATTTTTTATCCCTCATTTGTGTATTCCAGCAATAAAATAAAGTATCGCGTGATGAAGGCGACCTGAAGTTTCGAATATCCCCATAGTCATTCCCGTATTGATGCCCGTTATAAATAAGAACAATTTCCCATTCCGAACGAATTTCGTAGGTTTCTTCCAGTTCCCAATAATAAAAATTACTGGGGTTCACCGAAGTTTCAGTTGAAACATAGAATTGAAATCCTTCTTCATAATCTGTATCAGCATTTTGTGCAAACTGAGTTTCACTTTTAGCCGTCACAGATTCAATCCCAACAGGTGCCAATAACTCTTCAAATTCCGATTCGTATTGATTCCCCGTTTTTGTTTGGATCATGATTTTATAGCTTCGTCCAATAATGCCACGGATTCCTGATTCGGAGGTTTTATAAATACCGGGTTCCACTTCAGTTAATGTTTCTGAATTCCCTTCGTTGTCAGCAATTTGAACTATTGCTTCTGTTAAGGGAACAAATTCGGGAAATGCCAGCGATGTGGAAGTCGATAATTTCACGATGTATGGACCCGGTTTATTGGTGATTCTGCCTTCAATAACCAACGAATAATCCTGATCATTTTTTATTTCGATCTTAAACTCTTCGACACAGGAAAGAATAAAAATTAATGAAAGAAAAGCCATTAACAATTTTATCTTCATAAACTTAATCATTTTAACTGTCATAATTCCCAAGTTTAAAATTATAGGTTAATGAAAAAATAGGTGCTCCAAAAACAGAAAATTTATATCCTTTTATCAGATTGTTTTCCTGAACGAAGTACACCGAGTAGGCATTTTTTCGCCCCAACAAGTTATAAATTGAAAGATTCCATGATCCATGGGCAATCTTGTGCCTTCTTAAGTTGCCTTCTATTGTGAAGGACAAATCTAATCTGATGTAATCAGGGATGCGGTATTCATTGCGCTCTGAGTAATTTAAATATTTGATCCCATTTTGAAAATACAAGGAAACAGGATAAGTGATGGGCCTTCCGGTGGCATAAACAAAATTTGCCGACATGCTGAATTGTCGTGAGAAAGTATGGTTTACAACCATATTCAATGCATGTGGTTTATCGTAGTTTGAGGGGTACGACAAACCAAAATTTATCCTGTTTTCAGGTATTTTATTATCAATCTGAACACTGGTTCCGGAATAGGTATAATTAATCCATCCGGTAGTTGATCCTCTTAACTTTTTTAGCATGAATTCTATCCCAAAAGCATCTAATTTACCTTGCAAAACACTTTGTTCAATAAATTCATTTAAAAACAGGCTTGCACCATTTTTAAGTTCAACCAAGTTTTTGATTTTTTTATAATAAGTTTCAACGGATAATTCGTATCTGTTCGCCAATATATTGGCGAACATACCTGCTGAAATTTGATCACCAATCATTGGTGTTGTATTATAATCGCTTAGCTTCCATTTATAATTTGGAGCAATGGCAACAGTGTTCGAAAGCATATACATATATTGGTGAAGCCGGTTATATGCCATTTTAAAAGACAGGTCATCATTTAACATATAATTGGAAGCAATCCGGAAGTCAAGTCCCTGATAGGTTTTAATGGGTTCGTTGTTTTTAAAAAATAAAGTATCCTCGATGGTGCCTTCCGACTTTGGGAAACCTTCAGCATAGGTGTAAACTTCCTGTGGCCCCAAATAAGTGTAACGGTTATATCTAAATCCACCGTTGACTGTCAGCTTAGGCGAAATTTTCCATTCATCACTTAAAAAAATACCGGATTCAAGACCCTTTTCTTTTCCCAATTCAATAGGCATAAATTGACTTTCATTGGTGAGCGGCATCGGATTTCCTCTGTTAATCTCATATAATACGGCATTTGCGCCTATGATCAAACTATGATTTTTATGAGGAACAATATTGAATTTTGCAATCATCTCATTGTGTGTAACCTTATTCAGATGCTTGTAGGAAAAGTTTAAAACTTCAGTGTTTTCTTCATTAAATGCATAATTACTCTGTATAAGGCTCAGTTCGAAATTGTGCTTCTTTTTAAAATAATGTTTCCAATTTAAAGTGGCACCATAATTCTGATAATCGTATTTGGTTCTGGTCGCCATATCCATTTCATCGTTGCTTAAGTATGAAAAGATATTTAACTGGTTGTTTTCGTTTAATTGGAAAGAGAAATTTGTAATTGCATCTGCAAATTTGACCTTGCTCTTCCTGATCTTTACGTCATCTACCATGTTTAAAATCCAGTCAGAATAAGTTGACCGAACTGCAACAAGAAAGCTGCTCTTATCTTTTTTAATGGGGCCCTCGGCAAGTATCCTGCCGGTTATAATTCCTATTCCTCCATTTACTTTTAGTTTATTCAGCGATCCATGTTTCGTTTTGATGTCAAATACTGAAGCCAATCTGCCCCCATAATTAATGGGGATATTATTTTTATACAATGAAAATTCACTAATGGCATCCGAATTGAAAGCGGAGAAAAATCCGGCTACATGAGAGGTGTTGTAGATTGGAACATTGTTGATATAAAACATATTCTGATCGGTTGGGCTTCCACGCACATTAAATCCTGACGATCCTTCGCCAACCGATTGAACACCCGGTAGTAATAAGGCTACTTTAATAATATCCCGTTCACCAAATACCAAAGGGATTTTTTTTATACTTTGGACTGCTATTTTTTCAAGTCCCATTTGGGTTCCCTTAACTTTGCTATAAGCTTGTGCACTTATAACTACATCGTCAAGCATAACAATTTTTTCATCCAGTAAAATATCAAGCACCCCATCAGATAGCACTTCAACTTCTATCCTTTTCTCAACCATGTTTACACTGTTAACAGTTAGAATGTGTTTTCCTTTTTTAATATTCAAATTAAAAAAGCCCTCAGCATTTGTTGCAATCCCTGTTCCCAAATCTTTTTGTAAAATGGTTGCCCCGATGATGGGTTCGCTTGTTGCTGCATTTATAATAAATCCACTGATTAATGCAGTTTTTCCATTCATTCCCTTTTCCCTTGTTCCAATCTTTATGGTTTTGGCAATATATTCATCTGTGGCTTTCAGAAAAAAGTCATTGTCAATTGGAATCGCATTAACACTATTGATCGTGTCCTTTTTAAACTGTATAGATGGAAAAAAATCTGAAAGTAAATCTGTTTCTACAGAAATCCCTTTGCTTAGAAAAATATTCCTCGCATCATCAATAGAAATAAGAATTTGAAAAGGTTCCAGATTATCAAGTAATACTTTTTTCAGGGGTGTTGAATCATTTTTTAATGAAATATTAAAATCAGGAATTAGATCGGGCTTATAAAAAAACCGTGCGTTGTAATTAAGTTCAATCTTTTCCATAAAATACTTCCAGGATAATTGATCGTATTCCCTGTTTATCAGAATAGGCGATTGACCAAAGGATGGTATTGAGCAAATCAAAACAATTCCAAGTACAAATACTACTTCAGTTATTTTATTCTTAATTCGATGACAGTTCATCACAATATTCTAATAAGCGATACAATTGATTATGATTGGCTTTGTTAAACCTAATTTTGTTTTTATGCATAAAATTGACAATGTCCTTTTGAAAAGGGTCAAACTTATTAAGGAAGTCCTTTTTGTTCCTGACCCCGATCAATCCATTTTTATCGGATAAATAGATTACCGATTTCGGTTCCCTATATTCAATATATTGATAAGTGGAGGTAGATTTGATTATGAATGGGATTTTATGTTTGAGGTATGAAGTCAGATTTCCACTATACAAAACCTCTATAAACCCAACGGGATTTTGAATCGGCATTCGGTTAGCGTTTATGAAAAGGTGATTTTCCAATCTAACAGAGTCGATGAGATTTTTATTTAAGATTATGATTGGTGTGGGGCCATTTTTGTTCTTGCCAATAAAATAAATTTCATCGAGTTCGATATTGTATTTTAGTGCTACCTGATGAAATTCACCCCCATCCATAAATACGTCGCCAATGATCCACTCTTCAGTAAGAAAAAAAGGATGGCCAACAGCATTTGTGTTACTAATGGTACTCACATATCCATTCAATAATCGATCATCTGTACCATAATACATTTCAGAAAGCTCCACCAATTCATCCATGAATTTTGGAGCGTTATTTTGGCTATATGAAATGTGGTAGCAAATGAATAATGATATAAATATTAGATTTTTAAAGGGCTTAGATTTTTTGACCATTAAACTGATATCATTAAAGTAAATACTGATTAATTAAATTGTACATCCTCGTTTGTAATTTATTGAACCCATAATAATTAGCTGAAATATTAATTTATAATCAATTATGAAAACTTGAATTATCCCGAAAATTAACACCAAAGTACGCTATTTAGAAAGGAATTTCAAATTTTTTGAAATTCCTTTCTAAATATTTTCATTTATTATTTAAGTACAATAAAATGTAAATTACTGAGTGATGGTGACATTTTGATCATCATACACATAATAATCAGTATAAGAATAAGGCCAACTTTTCATTGTCAATCTATAAACAGCTTCTGTATACACATAAAATGTATAAGGTGTACCATACTCAGCTTTTATTGTTATGGTCTCAGTATCATCAGAACCCATAATTGTTGCATTTCCTGTAACAATCCAGCGATATCTAACAAAGGAGTAATCATAGTTTTCTGAATCATATTCAAAAATATTTGGTGGAGTAAAAATATTTGAATAATAAGCCTGATAATTGGCTTGCAAAGTGTATGGCCCTTGCAGGGAAACTGATTGTGCAAAACTAGTACTCATAAAGAGAACTAGTACCAAAGAAAATAATAATTTTTTCATAATAATAAGATTTAGGTTAATAATTAATTTAAATCACGGTAAAGTATTTTCCGCACTTTTTTTATAAAATATTTTTGGGAGATTCGGCAATATTCTAAGAAGTATCCTTGTTTACATAAGCTATTAATAATGTTTTTTACTTTTTTATCAATACAATCGAGTTTTTGTATTAAGTGTTTCGAATAAGAAATACATTTTTTTTTATTTGTTTCTAATAAATAATATAATCCTTCAGCATACATAATAAATCCATTTTTAATAAAATTGCCATTTATAAATAGCTTATAAATCTTTATACCAAAACAAGTAATTTGTCGCTGTTTTTTTATTAATATTTTAATAGAGAATTTTATTTCTTATTTATATATCTTAATTTTTAGGTAAGACTTTAGAAATCAAGATCGTCAACTTGAGATATTTATTTTTAAAAAAATACCTGGAATAATCACCCTAAAATAATTGTAGTTATTGTCCAAAACGCAATTACATAAAAATGAGCATAATTTTTCTTGTTGTTCTTCTTGACCGGATGATTCAGGTAGAATAAAATATTTTAAAATAGTTTTGCAAAGAATTGACTTCGCACCATCTATTTACTATCTTCATACCATCATCATATATACTCCGTATTAAGTCCGTATTAATACGAACATAATACGGAGTGTGTAATAGCCTGGTACGAATCTGCTACGAACTTAAACTATATACAATGGCAACAGTAACAGAATTAGGAATAAAGGGAAAACTAA
>PHDM01000089.1 GCA_002840985.1 Bacteroidetes bacterium HGW-Bacteroidetes-17 | reverse complement strand
CCCAGAAAATTTCAATGGCATCATTGTATTGCCCATTGTCAATTTCAAGCGATTGAAAAATTCGTCCACGGCAAAATGGATAGCCGTATTTATCGAGAAATCCACCGGCGGCCCCGGCATATTCAAACTTTTCAGGTTCGTGATATGCCCTGATTTTTGGCTGACAAACTGCGATTTGCAAATCCTTCTCCATCATCTCGACAATTGGATTGATCCAATTTTCAGTGACCTCAATATCAGAGTTTAACAGGATGTAAAATTCAGCTTCGACCTGTTTTAAGGCTTCATTATAGCCGGATGCAAAACCTCCATTTGTTTTATTTTGTATAATTTTGATTTCTGGAAATTCTGATTTTAAAACTTCAATAGAATCGTCGGTTGAAGCATTATCGGCAACAATAATCTCGGCATCATTACTACTATATTTGATTACGGTGGGTAGAAATTTCTTTAAAAATTCACGACCATTCCAGTTTAATATAACTACGGCTGTTTTTTTCAATTCGGTAAATTAGTTTAATTATTAGCTTCTTTTTTATACTTCCAACGACGGTGCGACCATAACCAATTATCGGGATGCTGAACTATGGAATTTTCCAAAAGTCGAATATATTCATCAATGATTTGATTTTCGGAACATTGATTGGGAGTATCGGTTATCAGGTGAAGATGAGCCTGATAGTATCCTCTTTTTTTTCTTTGAACATCAAAATATACCACCGCAAGATCAAGTGCTTTCGCCATTTTTTCAATCCCATCAAAAAAAGGGGTTTCACGGTTTAAGAACGTTGTCCAATAATTTTGCTCGCTTTTAACCGGATTTTGATCCCCTGCCATCAAACTTGCCGTTGCAATGTTTTTATGGCGAAGCAGAGTGCGATAACTAAGTTTAAAATGAATAGGTTCAAATCCAAATCGTGAACGGATTGAATTCATAAATCCATTAAAGAAGGGATCGTTTAATGGTTTGGCAGGACCAAAGACTTTAAATTTATATTTTGACGCAAGCAAAGGCCCTAGCCATTCCCAATTACCGCAATGCCCAATTGCAACCAGTATGCTTTTATTCTGACTGTAAAGTTTGTCGAGTATTTCAGGGTTTTTAATTTCGAAGCGTTTATCCAATTCTTGGGCTGAAATAGTTTTAAGTTTGAGTATTTCAAAAAATAAGTCGGTCAAATTCCGATAGAATTTTTTGGAAATCCTTTTCCTTTCCTCATTTGTTTTGTTTGAGAAACAGCATTTTAAATTTTCGGTGACTTCTTTTTTTCTGTATCGGATGATATAATGGAGTATTAAATAGAAAAAGTATGATTTTAAATTTAGAATCCAAAAGGGCAGAAGGGAGATGATCCAAGACAGAAATAAAAAAAGTTTACGGAAAATTATCATAAGCTTAGGGTGTCTTTAAGATATGTTTGCAAAAATACGTTCTATTTTTGGAATTCATAAAGATGTGCTAAAAATAATGCGATGAATACCATTGGAGTATTGTTTTAGTAATATTTAGGAATTGAAAAATCGCGAAAAGCTACTTCAGTTTAAAAAGTTTTTCAAAAATATTTTGAGATAAAAAAATTATTGTACTTTTGCAGCGGAGAAATGGCAGAGCGGTCGAATGCGGCGGTCTTGAAAACCGTTGAGGGTAATACCTCCGGGGGTTCGAATCCCTCTTTCTCCGCAGGAATATTACGAAAGCCCTTTAGATAGGGCGATATAGCTTAATCTGATATATCAACCGGCACAAAAACGCAACAAACGAAAGATATGTCAGATTCTAGCATTTTAATAGATTACATTCCTGCTCAATTGCATGAAGGTAAGATCTGGTACATAGACTATTATGTAATAGTTCCAGGTACTAAAACCCTAAAAAGAAAGCAAATTAAGGTCAATAGAATTAAGTCTATTGCTGAAAAGCGAAAGTATTGTAAACGTTTAATTCAAAGTTTGAACATTAAACTTGCCTCGGGTTGGAATCCTTTGTATGAGCAGGAAGCTTCAAAATCATTTCATACATTATCCATTGCTATCAAGTCATTTTTAAATGATAAAAGAGAACTTCGTGCAGATAGTTTGCGATCTTATACCAATTTTCTGAAGTTATTCCAAGAATGGAGTGAAAAAACTTTTGAGAAGGATATTTATGTTATAAACATTACAAGTGATGTTTGCATAAATTACATGGAAGATATGTGGAAAAAGAAAATAGGTGCCAACCGATATAATAATTATGTGGCATTCCAAAAGGTTTTCTTTAACTGGCTAATTGAGCATAATTATTCTAAGGCTAATCCATTTAATGTTGTCAAGAAGAAGAAACGGACAGATAAAATCCGTGTCATGGAAATATCTGAAAAGGATCGTACCAAAATCAAAGATTATTTAATGATCCACAATAGAAGATATCTGGCAATGGTTTTAATTGCTTATCATTCCTTGTTAAGACCCAAAGAGATAGTTCATCTAAAGGGAAGAAATATTAATATTAAAACGCAAACCATTTTAGTTGAAGGATCCTTCTCGAAAAATCATAAGAAGCGAGTTGGAACCATCCCGAATGTTTTGATAGACCTTTTAAGTGAAGTAATGCAAGGAGTGGGTGAAAATGAGTTTATATTTTCGAAAAAATTTGAGAAAGGAAAAACCAGGCTTGATAGCAGGGAAATAAGTCGTTATTGGAACGAATTACGGGGGATAATAAAACTAAAAAAAGAGATCCAATTTTATTCCTTAAGGGATTCTGGCATTATCCAGAAATTAAAAGATGGGATTGATCCTAAAACGATCATGGAACTGGCAGATCATTCTTCGCTCGAAGTAACCAATAAATATGTCAAAGAATCCAAAACAGAAGCGAATAGAGATGCAATGGCATTAATGAGCCAGTTTTAGAGGTAGTGTCATATTAAACTTAGATAGTAAATACCTTTGCTCATCAAAAAGCCCTGTTGGAGCGGGGGTAAAACTAAATGCGTTTTGCCATGAATCCATTTATTATAATGTTTACACATTGTATTCTCCATTTTTTCGAGTTCTCATTTAATTCTCTAAACTTATATTATAAATAATATCGTGATATACATCTTTTTTAATTTCAAATATCTCATTCTCAAATTTCATTTCCTCGGAAGTTAAGTATTCAACTGGCTTAAACCCGTGTGCAATTCCTCCGTCAATACGAATACTAAATGAAATCTCGCCCCCTTTAAATTCAAAATATCTATAGTGAGGCAATTTCGATTCTTCTACTAATTCTACTCCGAAATCAAAAGCATTTGAGAGTTCTTTTAAATCATATTCGTAATCGTCGAATTCTTTATAATTGTGGATGATATATTTGGGATAATTGAAGCCTCTGAATGCATCTTTTGCTAAGTGAACGGCTAAGTCTGTAATATTTATTGACAATACCTTTTTTAATTGATTTATAAATTGCAACATTAAACGCATTGAAAATTCAGACTGATTGAATTTATCAAAGTAAGCAACCCTATAGGTTTTATCTTTTACTTTAGCCAAGAATTCCTCTGCATTATTTAGTTTTGCTGTCATTAGTTTTGCCAATTCATTACTTTGACATGATCCTCCTGGTACAGCACTAATTCGTGATTCATATAAATTACTGGAGGCTAAATTCGGCATACTCAATTCATTATAAGTACAGATATCTACATCTTGAACTTTATAAAATTTCTCTTCTATGCCATTGCTCCATACGGCATCTAGACTAGGATAATTAGCCTTAGAAATATAGTTTAGTTTAGCCCCGTTTTCTAATACTAAAGATAGATGTATAGAGTAATCTAAAATCTTTTTGTTATCCCCTTGTTTCAAATTATAATTATGAGATAACAAATAGGTTGAGAGTTTCTCTTGATTATTGGTATAACTAATAATACCCTCAACGATCAAGTTAATTCTAATCCTATCTCTTTTTAAATTTTCGAGCCAATCTATAGTTTCTATTTCCCATTCAGAAATTCTATTATTGATATGAATATTTAATTCTTCAATCCCATAATGATAATTCAATCGTTTAATTTCATCATTTAAAGACCCAAAAAATGAGGTGATTTTAATTTTTTCAGACCTCAAATCAGCAGGAAGCTGATTTTCTTTTGTGGACTTCAACCATTCAATGGCCAGATGTCTATCCAGGTCTTCCATATGCCATTGTGTGCTTCTATCAATTAAGCATTTTGTGCAAGCCATTTGGCATTTACAGTTATCTAAGACCACTAAAGCTTGTTCTAGAATTTCTTTTGTATATATATTAAACTGAGAAGCATAACCAGCACCACCTTTAGCGGTGTCATAGATAAATATGGTTTGGTATCCCTTATACTTTTTAATACCAAAATCTAATTCAGATTCCTCAATGGCCAAGTGTTCTGCTAAAGATTTAGTGAAGATAACGCCTAAAGAATAGGCTAGTTTTTTGTTATTTATAAATGAATTGTCGGAGTTTTTAAGACGGATTTCTGTAAAGTCTGTTTTAAACTTGCATCCCAATATTATATGATCACGAATGATATGGCTTGAACATTTGCTCTCCCCATCACTATTTTTACCACCCCTTAAACGTTTATGACCTTCTAATTTCTCAAACGAAGTTTCTACTCTACCACAATCTAAACATAAGCTATAGCCTTCACCATCTCCTGTATTGTAAAAAAGGATTTGAGTATCTTCTTCTCGTTCACTCAATCGAAAATCTAGATAATTGTTTTGTTCAGAATTCCATGGTTTGATATTGAGGAGTAAAGGTTCGAGATATTGTGGTTTGCTTTTTTCTGAAATAACTCTTGTAGGTTCATTATATAGATCTATAGAAAAGCCTGCAGGTTCAATGAGCTCAGTAAAAATTCCTCTATGATCTCCTAAATCAATACCAACAAAAGAATGACTGCTCTTACATTCAGGACAGTCTTCATTTACCTGATTTCCAACATCTAATATCCTTTGATAACCACAACTATTACAAGCCTGAATGACACTGCGTTCTGCTATTTGACCCCAATCATTCTTCATCACAATACCGGATGATTTATAGTTTAAACCATCGATTAGAATATTATTTCCCGGAGCGAATTCGGTTAGTGCTCTTGCAATAGGATAACTTGGGTTTGATATAAACCTGTTTTGATTATTTTGACTAAGGTCGGATAGTGTTATTTTTTCTAAATCAACAATACCTGTGGGTAATCCTGCATTAGGTAAAAAGTTGGCTTCTGCAAGATATCCCAAAACGAATTTTTGAAGAAATTGTCCTTTTCTGTAATTAACAGATTTATAAGCAGGACTATTATCGCCAAACTCTTCAGCTAATTGATTTAATTTTTTTTCATACCCATCTCTTTGCTTCCTTATACTTGTTATTACTTTTTTGAAATTATCAATTACTATTTCTAAAAGTTGTTCTGTTTTGATATTTTGTAAAGGAGTCTCTTTAACCAGGTATATTAGAGCCTCTTTAAAAACACTTTTATCAGCATCTTCTAGCCAATTTAAAAAGTTTTCTGCAAAGGTTGGTGATCCTTCAAAGAAAAATTTTTCTATATTTTCTTTTACATTAAGGCCTTTGCTTTCATTATCCTGTTGTCTAATAAAAATTCCAAATAAAAGGGAGTTCATGTGTCTTTCTACGACGTTTTTACTATCAAATGCTAAAATAGGTGGTGCAATTTTATGCTCTAAAGCCCATTTAGGATTATTCATGGTGCGCAAACCAATAGGATTTGGCGCACAGAATGTCAAAGCTAAAGATTTGTTTTCTGAACGTCTTCCAGCTCTACCAGTTCTCTGTAAATAGTTAGCGGGCATAGGAGGAACATTACTCATTACTACCGCTGAAATTCCTCCAATATCAACACCCATTTCCATTGTAGTAGAACAACTTAGTATATTAATTTCCCCTGTTTCAAATTGCTGCTCCAATTCTTTCAATCTTTTCTTGTCTTGTTGTGCAGAGTGTTCTCCAGCTAAGTAAAGTTTATCAAAATCGAAAATACGTTCATGAAAATCATTCCAAAGCCCCTTATCTCGTGCTTCTTGACTATTTTCTTTCAACCATTTTTGAACATATTCCGCTTCTAAACGAACTTGATTTTGATCAAAATGGTATGGATCTGAAAATATTGGAAACTGATGTCTTTTATTATTATCTATTCGATAGTTAACTATATTTTCTTCTTGAAGATTGCCTTTAATCCAAGGAGAGTAGCCTCGAAATGTTTTGTCTAGAAGACGGTTTGTAGCAGGACATAATATTTCTTCTTTAGCAAGTTCAAACTTTGTTTTTTCAAAAAGATCTAATTTAAATCCTTCCCCATCTGCAGTAAGTAATTTGGATCTAAGGGTACGGAAGATAGTTTCTAATAAATCT
This sequence comes from Bacteroidetes bacterium HGW-Bacteroidetes-17, assembly GCA_002840985.1. Lineage (GTDB taxonomy): Bacteria > Bacteroidota > Bacteroidia > Bacteroidales. The sequence continues at coordinate 8,249 of PHDM01000089.1, read as the reverse complement.
GTAAGTTTATCTTCATTTTCCTGAGTAATATCCTCTTTATTATACCACCCCAAACCGGCGCAAATAAGTAAAACTAAACGTGATTGAACAACTGAATTTGGATTGTAACTGGGCCACTTAATGGCACTTACAACATCAGAATTAGAAGGATACAGCAATTGAGGATTGTTAAACTTTGTGGAAAAACTTCTTATATCATTGTTAAATAAAAAATGGAATCGATTGCGAACTAAATAATCTGCCGCTATTTTTAGTAAACTCTTCCATTCATCTTCTGAAATTTCAAGCGTTTCAGCTATTGCTGGAATTGTAACAGTATCAAATACAGGATACACTATGTTTACTAAGCCAAGGTTTTCAAGTGATCTTTCTCTTGGTAATCTTCGAGCGAATTGATCGTACATCAGCGCTCTTGCATAAGTATCCCCTTCCATAGCAATACTTCTTCCTCTAGCTCCTTTTAAAAATAAAGTTTTAAATCCCTCACTGGTTTTTATATGGTTAATTATGTCGTTCCAGCTGGATCTGCTATTTTCTAATAATGGACCATTACCATTAGCAATTGCTATATTTATTCGAGCTATTTGGTCTTGAATATTTCTCTTCATAAAAGGTAGCGCATCATCTAGCTGCCTTACGTATATAGCCCTTGCTTCTATTAAATCTTCTTGACTAGCATCTACTTGATTATCTTTCAATTTGCGAAGTAGGTAATGATAGGTTTGGTATCTTATCCAATTGCTTTCACTATCGATATTTATTAACGCAGCTATCTTAGCGGTTCCTTGTCTACTATCAGTAAATGATATGTACTTTCTACCTTTATACAGTGTTTTAGTGCCTATATTATTGGCATCTTGAGTTTGGTCTAAAACGATGTCTGATAAAATTCTATTGGTAAATGCTGATGAAATCCTGAAGTGTATTGGATTTTCATTCTGGCTTCCACAATGTGGGCAATTATTTCCATCTAACATTAATAAATCATCTCCAGATATAATATCATTATTTTCTGAAATTGCGCAAGAAAATAATTCTTTGTTTTTTAGGTTTTGATTTTCTTTGCTTTTTATAAATCGGACTACATTCCCATTTCTAACAATTTGTTCCGTTTCGTCATTTTCATCATTTTCCAAACGAAAAGCCTCATAACCAACACTTACTTTTTGTATCACCTTATTACTTCCATCCCTTCCTTTGAGACGTTCTCCTTCCAGCATCATATTTCCACAACTTCTACAAGCTATTAATTCTAATAAAGGATGCCCACAGCTACATTTTTTGCCAGCAACAGTGTACATAGTTCCTAAGGCTTTGTTTGGTTTATGATCTTTATGTTTATCACATTTTGAATTAGTACATACATATACGCCGCCAATACCTCTTGTGAAGAAATGCCCTCTAAGTGGTATCAAATTTTCACCATTTACTTTTTGTTCAGCTAGGGTATCTATAGCTTTTAACTGCTCATATTTATCAGAGATATTTAAGATTTCACTTATTTCACTCAGGCTTAATCCGGCCGAGTTTAATAGCTCATTTCTTAAAAGCTTAATCTTTTTTTGAGTTAAAGTTTCAGATACATCAGGAATATCCTCGTCTTCAATTTGATTATTCACTCTTTTGCCTTGAATAACTTCTATCTGTTCAGTTGATATTCCACACAAGTTCGCCATAAACTTTTTAAGGACTTCTGTATTACCATTACCTACAGTTGCAGAAGTAATTGCGAACCTTAGATTTTTAATATCGGCCCCAAATGCAATTATCACTCTACGAATCAATAAAGCCATCTCAGCAGCTTTCGACCCAGTAAGAGTGTGCGCTTCATCTAATAATATCCATCTTAAAGTACCTTGAGATTTTTCAAGAATGGGCACATCTGCATTTCTTACCAACATATATTCTAACATTGTTGGATTGGTAAATAATATCTGTGGCGGTGTTTCTCTTATTTGCTCTCTTGATATAAGTTGAGGAAGCGCTTTCTCTTTTTTACTACTATTACTCTCTTTGTATACAGTGTCGCCTGTTAGGAGAGCATATTTAACTCCGTCTATAGCAGAACACCATGCGTGCATTCTTTTTCTTTGACTAGCAATCAATGCATTTAATGGATATAAGAATATAGCATTAATCCCATGTTGGTTTTTACAATTTTCATGAATGTCTTGTAATACAGGCAGCATAAAACATTCTGTTTTACCAGATCCTGTACCTGTTGTTACTGCTATGGATTTCTTTTGATTAAGAAGTACTTGCCAACTCTTTAATTGATGTTTATATGGTTTTCTATCTTTTGGGAATTGGAATTCGGGATCTCGTATTGAATCTAAGGCATTAATAAATTCCTTTTTAAAAACATCGGAAGTTTCTCCAAAAGTTAAATGGCTCTGTTCCCAAGGAAAAGTATTTTGAAATACTGCTTCTGCCATTATTGGTTCTTGAGACAACAAATACTTAAGGTAATCTTGCATTTCTTTATCCCCAGTTGCCCAAAGTGATAAAATAGCATCCGTCAATCTGTTTTCTGTCTTATGATAGAATTCTTGAAAATTCATGGTATTAATTGTTTTCTAATGCGTGTAAAATAACTCTTTTGTAAAATTCAGGATTTAAATACTGACTATATTGAATATTTCTCCTTATGCTATCTCTATGGTCATCACCTGCCCAAATAGGAAATTCCTTCTGTGTATCTTTAATTGACTCTGCAACTGCAATGGGTGCTCTTAATAATAATTTTACTGGTCTATGATTCATAATCGGAATATGATATTCTTTTGTAATTTTAGGACTAGCATAAGGAAGTTCTTTAAGCACTCTTTCACCAAGATTAGATCTTAAATCTAAAATATCAGTGTTGTAAATTTTTTCAAGCCCATTATATGTGCCAGTTATAAATTGTAATAATTCTTGTAAGCCATTTTCTTGCATATATGAAGAAATCAAACTAAAGAATTCCTTTATGTATTTATGATTATTCAATCCATTTATTTCATACAAGGCATATTCCCAATCATCTTTTTTAATCCAGTGAAAACAGAATCCTAAATCCATCTCCATTTCTGGTATCGCTTTTTGAATAAAATTATTAAGCTCTAATTGATTACTACCCAAATAGAAAAATGCTCGTGCTGCTACTCTTGAACTTCTTGATATTGACCTTAATTGATCAAATGTTGAGAATGGAATATCATTTTCAGTACAAATGTTAAAATAGGAAAGCAATTGTTTCCAAATTTGATCATCAAAGGTTCTTTCTGATAATTGCTTGTGGTAACTTTCTATTCGTGTATTTTTATCAGTACCGATAATGTTTACATCTGTATTGACAAATCGAGGCATCAATTGTTTACCGTCCTCTTTGGAGGATATAACAATAAATTGATTTGTTATTTCAGTTGAAGGAATTGTATACAATAACTCATTTCTAACTAAAGGAATTAGTTCTATATTTTCTGATGTGCAATTTAACGGTATCGCATAAAGATCTAATTCATCATCAGAATCAAGTAAACAAAGATTGTTTTGGAATTGCTCTTCCACATTTAAATTGTGGCTAAAGCCTGAAACCTCATAAATTTTTGAATTTTTCCCTTCTATTAATTCTAAGCACACTTTATTTCTATAATCCATAGCATCTGCTAAGTAATATAGCCTTATAATCTCTTCTTTAAACGATATAATTGGTTGCGATGATTCTTTAATTTCTTTAGAGATAATAACATCCGGTTTTAATCTATTTTTTATTCTGAGAATAGTCCCTGTATTGGGAGTGCTCAATATTCTTAAACCGTATAAGTTTGCTAAAGTAATTTGCTCATCTTCTGGAATTATCCTACCATCTTTATCTGTAATAACCATTCCTTCAAATGGAGATTCCATCTCAAAGAAAAGTTTTTTTTGATTTCTATTTCCAACATCACCTTTTATGCCAGTTGGTATTTTTGAGTATTCAGTTTTAACTCTTAAAGAAAAGGCATCATCCTGATGTTTTATCTGTAAAATAGGGGATTCATCTAAATTAAATTCAAAAGAATCAAGGTTTTTTATTCCTATTTCGGCATTATCAATAGCTTTATGAGTATAGTCAGCTTTAAGATTCCCAATATTAAAAAACATATCATAAGCAATAAGTCCTTCTTTTTCTATCTTCACATCTATGCAACCTAGCGGAATGTTATTTAGTATTGAAAGTTCTTGCCAGGATTCACTTGATTGGTGTTTTTTAATCCAAATTACAACCTTATGATCAGGGAGTTTCTTATTCTTTTCATCATAAATTATGATAATGGGTTTTTTCTGAACCACTGGCATACTTGCTTTGAGCATCCAAGCTGGTTTTTGACTTACAATTGTCCAATCTAACGAATTGACTTCACTTAGGTATTTCTTACAATCTTCGTCCAGATGAATTTCTATCGTTCCTTCAAAAGTTAACCAGTTTAAATGTTCATTATTTATTGATATTTTCAGAGGTGTGGTGTCACTGTTCCATTGAGTTGGGAAAAGTACGGCCGCTTCTTTATTGGAAGTACCATTTCCTTTTATTAATCTCCATTCATCATCAGAAAACTTTGCCCAAAGGCTAGGTTCGCTTAGGTTAGGAATGGTTTGAATAAAATCTCTTACTTCAATTTTTTCACCTTCCTTTATTACATATGCATAAGGCAAATTACTTTCCCCATTCCATTCTTGATTTTGGTTATGATACCAGTCTGTTTTAAAATTTCCATTAAGCATTTTTCGGAATATACATATTAGCTCTTCATTTAAATAAAACTGATATTCTTTCCCAGTTGCATCAAATCCTAAAATGTTTGATAAGGATTCTGTGTCATATGTATCAGCTAGTCCAATTCGAAGACTGATACCTATTTCTTCTTTATTAAAATTATTTAAACTTAACAACCAGTAGTTTTTAGGTTTAGACAATCTTTGCCTCCTTTCAAGACTCTGTTTTCTAACTTTTAATTTTTTAGAAATGCTTATGAGAGCGTCATTCGAGCCAAGCAGATCGTCATATTCATTTTCATTATTTAGAATAGATTTTACTATTTCAAAACAATTTTCATAAATTATATTATTTTGACTAGATGATGGAAGAAGATTTGTAATCTGAGGTTTAAATATGAAGTCCTCAATTGTTTCTGGTTGCTCTTCTAAAACTGCCAATAGAAAATTTTGGTAACTACTATGATTTTCAGAGATATGAGATAAAGGAAGGCCACCTTGTAAAAGTAAAGTTCTGAAGTAAAGTGTATTTTGTTTAGTAACCCACTTTACACCAAGTATATGAGCTCCCTTTTTCGCAAGTTTATAAAACTCATGATGATTAAAACCGAATTTGTTATCCTCACTTAAAAATTCAAAAATCAATGATTTACTTGGGATCCCTCCGTGGTAACTTTTTTTCCACCATTCCGCATAATAAAGTGTAACATCTCTAGGATCAATAGCTGAAAATGTAGTAAACTTTAACTCTGTGAGGAGTCCTTCAAAATCTTCATTGCTTATCATGTATTTCCACAGAGGTCTTCCGTCGTGTTTTGGCAATCTGTGTTTTTGAAGTAGAGAAGTGAAGAAGCTCATTTTAGTGCTTTTACAGTTGAATTAATATTTCCTCTTGGTATTTATTTTATAGACGTTGCAGAAACTGTTATTCCACAATCAATCAATGGCTGTCATTCCAATTCTGCCAAGCTTCGTGTTTTAAATTTTATTATTTAATTCTATTTATTCTGATATTTCTTAAAATTCTCGGCCTGTTCAAATATCTCCACATATACTTCGTCTCTCTCAACTGGGGGGTAACCAAACTCATCTAAAAGCAGAATTAACCCAACTTTTAAAGCAGATTTTATGTCGTCTCGTTTGTTCCAATCTGGAAATTTGGCTTGTCCATCAACCAATTCCTTAACAGCCTTTGCTAATTCAATGAGTTTGTCTTCCGGATATTTAAAATCATACTTTATACACAGTTCTTTCAGAATGTCGTAAAAGGCTTTTTCTTCAAAGTCAATTCCCAAGGCATCGCCAGCTGAAAACTCTTTGTGTACTTCCCAAATCAGGTTGGTGAGTTGTTCCGCCATCTCTTCATAGACTTCACTACGTAAAATATCAGCTTCGTCACGCTGGTTGTATCTTTCTACAAGTATTTGCATTTTTCGAGAGAAGTCGATTCCTTTTACTTTGTTGACCTTCTTTATTTCACCTATTACTTTAGCTAGTAGCTGTTGCAGTAATTTTATCCTGGTATTAGGCAGTTTTATCTTATCAATCTTAGCTAAGTAATCTGAATCAAAAATGTCTTGTTCGGTTTCTTCTTCGTTACCAAGTTTAAAAATTTCTTCTACTCCATCACTTTGCAAGGCATCTTTTATCATTTCCCGAACTCGGGCATTCATTTGCGCTGTGTCGGGTGCATTGCCTTTGGTAAGTTTGAAAACAATGGAACGAACAGCCAGATAGAAATGGGTGTAATCACGTTCGGTTTGTATTAAATGTTCGCTACCTGCACAAATATCATAAGCGGCTTTTAGTCGCTTTACCAATCCCATAAAACGGGTTTCAAAGTCTTTAGTTTGTTGTACAAATTCGGCAGCCATATTCAAAGTATTTAACTGCTGAATGTTAGTGCCATGGAAATATTTTGAGTTGTCGAAGGCGTGAAACAGCTTGGCCAATAGGTCTAAATGATTGCGGACAATGATTAAGGATTCGGCAATATCTTCAAAATTGTCTTCGTCGCCTTTGTTGTACTTGGCCAATGCCATGTTCATTTGTTTTTTGATACCAATATAGTCGACTACCAAACCTTTGTTTTTGCCTTCGTATTTGCGGTTAACACGCGATATAGTTTGAATAAGGTTGTGTTGCTGTATGGGTTTATCAATGTACATTGTATCGAGAAATGGCACATCAAATCCAGTGAGCCACATATCAACGATTATGGCAATTTTGAAATTTGATTTATCGTTCTTGAATTGTCTATCAAGTTCTTTCCTGTACTCTTTAGTGCCTAACAATTTATATAATGTTTCATCATCGTCTTGTCCACGGGTCATTATCATTTTAATGCGCTCCATGGGTTTTATCTCACGCTTGTCTTTGTCGGATAAAACAGCACCTTCTTCGGCTATTCTTACTTCGTTCCACTCAGGTTTTAGAGCAATTATATTTTTATAGAGATCGTAGGCAATTTCCCTGCTGCTGCATACAAACATGGCTTTTCCTTTTACTGAAGCCCCTTCAGATATTCGGTTTTCATAATGTTTCACAAAATCTTCGGCTAAAGCTTGTAAACGGTCTGGGTCGCCAAGGATGGAGTTCATTGTAGTTGTTGCCTTTTTACTTTCTTCTATCTGGTATTCGTTGGCTCCAGCTTCGGCGGCTTCTTCATAATATTTTTCGATCTTTTCGAGTTCGCCGTTATTCAAAGCTACTTTGGCAGCACGGCCTTCGTAGACAATGCGAACCGTAATTTCGTCGCGTACCGATTCGGTCATGGTGTAAGCATCAACCACTTTACCGAAAACGTCGAGCGTGGCATCGATAGGTGTACCTGTGAAACCTACAAAAGTGGCATTTGGCAACGAATCGTGCAGGTATTTAGCAAAGCCAAAGGTTTTGGTAACGCCTTTTTCGGTAACTTTTATTTTTTGGTCGAGGTTTACTTGGCTGCGATGTGCTTCATCGGAAATACAAATGATATTGGTACGCTCCGAAAGCAATTCGGTATCTTCAGTAAACTTGTGAATGGTGGTTAAGAAAACGCCACCACTTTGACGACCTTGCACCAATTCGCGCAAGTTGGCCCGGCTTTCTACACTTACCACGGTATTGTCGCCAATGAATTTTTTGGCATTGGTAAACTGCCCCGAAAGTTGGTCGTCTAAATCGGTGCGGTCGGTAATCATAATAATGGTAGGGCTTTCGAAGTGTTCACTTTTCATGAGCAACCTTGCCAGATACAGCATGGTGAAACTTTTGCCGCAACCTGTTGCCCCGAAGTAGGTACCTCCTTTACCATCGCCTTTTGGTTTTTGCGCCAGTTTAATATTGTCGTAAAGCCGTTTGGCTGCATAGTATTGCGGATAGCGACAAACAATTTTTTCGTTTTTCTTTGAGCTATCAGGCAGGTAAATAAAGTTGCGAATAATATCTCGCAAGCGGTTTTGGTGCAACATGCCCTGAACCATGGTAAACATGCTGTCGATGCCATCTACATCTTTTGCCAAACCCGC
>PHDM01000088.1 GCA_002840985.1 Bacteroidetes bacterium HGW-Bacteroidetes-17 | reverse complement strand
GATCCACCCATTTTTAGCGTGATACTATCATCTGAACCAGTTAATGAACCCGTTCTAATATTTATGGTAATTGAGTCAAATGTGTTATATGAATCATATAAATCTTCGATTGAATGTTCAGTATATCCATTTATGTAATGAGTTCTTAAGTTTCACATTCAGCGAAAGATCTAAATGAGAGGAATATCTTTTTAAAGCCATCAGAATGGCACCTTCTTTTACTTTTCGTCCAAGTGCGTTTTCAATTTCCGGTTGTATTTGTCGTGCCGCTGCTGATAAATTTACCAAACCTTCTGACATGACTTCTTCTAAAAAAGGTCTTTGTGCAAGTATCCGGTCAACCAATTGAGTTATAGTCAACATAATATTTAATTATAACATATTGTTAAATATTCAACAAATATAAGAATATTTGAACATATTTATTAAATATTTATTTAAGAAAGCGTCATCCGGTATTTTTGCCGCTTCATTAAAAACAAATAACATGAACAGAATATCAAATCTTAGAGGCTCAATAGTTGCATTAGTAACTCCTTTCACCGAAATCGGCGAGATTGATTATTTGGCACTAGATACCTTAATTACTTTTCATTTGGAAAATAATACTGATGGTATCGTTGTTTGCGGCACAACAGGCGAAGCAAGTACAATGAGTGAAAGTGAATATGCCGAAATTATTGACTTCGTGGTCAGAAGGGTTAATCATCAAATTCCCGTAATTGCCGGAACCGGCTCTAACTCAACAGCTCATACCTTGCATAATTCAAAAGTCGCAACCCTAAAAGGGGTGGATGCTTTATTGATCGTTACACCCTATTACAACAAGCCAAATCAACGGGGGATGTATGAACATTATAAATATATTGCTGAAAATGTTGATCTTCCAATCATTCTTTACAATGTTCCGGGTAGAACAGGATCTAATCTTTCACCAAATTTGGTATTGAGGTTGGCGAATGATTTTCCAAATATTGTGGCAATTAAGGAAGCATCTGGAAATATCGGACAAGTGATGGATATTATCAATCAACGACCCGAGGGCTTTATGCTTTATTCAGGAGATGATGCCATTGCCATGCCCATGATCGCATTGGGTGCTGAAGGTTGTATTTCGGTGGCAGCAAACGTATTTCCAAGAGAATTCAGTGAATTAATGCATGCTTGCTTAAATAATGATATTGAAAGGGCGAGGGAACTGCAATACCGATATTTGAATTTAATGAACCTGAACTTCATCGAATCTAATCCAATACCAGCGAAAACTGCTTTGTATTTAATGGGAATGATCCAAAACAGGTTTAGATTGCCTTTGGCTCCTTTATCATCAGATGAAAACTTAAGAATATATACAGCAGAACTACAAAAACTTGCATTGATAAATGCTGAAGTATTAACTCCACAAACAAATTAGCAAAAGTATAGAGATGAGAGTAAGCAAATTTGGAGGCACCTCGGTAGGATCAGCACAGCGTTTGCGGGAAGTCGCAGATATTATTCAGGAAAATCAAAGAGCCATCATTGTTTTATCAGCCATGTCGGGAACAACCAATGCACTTGTTAAAGTGGCTGAATTTATTAAAAGAGAAGAAACCTACATTGCAACGGAATTAATTCAGGAGTTGAAATCAAAATATCTTTTTGAAGCCAACGAACTGCTAAGCGATTTTAATTGTGCGACTTTTTTGGATGAATGGATCGAAGAATTTTTTAATCATCTCATTCAATTGGCCAAACAAGGCTATTCGTTGGAAATCGAAAAGGAATTATTGGTTCAGGGTGAGTTTGTTACCACTCACATATTTACGACCTATTTAGATCTGATAGGGATTAAGGTAGAGAATATTTCAGCCTTACAATTCATGAGAACAGATAGAAATGCTGAGCCTGATCAATATTATATTGCTGAAAAATTGACCGAAATACTTGATCAGTATCCTGATACCCGATTTTTTATAACTCAGGGCTATGTGTGTAAAAATGTTCAGGGCAAAATTGACAACCTGGGCAGGGGGGGCAGCGATTATTCGGCAACAATTATAGCTGCAGCCATTGATGCAGAAGATGTACAAATCTGGACCGACATTGATGGTATGCATAATAACGATCCAAGGTACGTTGAATCAACGCAATCTATCGAACAACTTTCATACAGCGAAGCAGAAGAATTGGCCTATTTTGGCGCTAAGATTCTTCATCCAACTTGTATTTTGCCTGTTCGTCAGCATCAAATTCCCATCTTTATTAAAAATACGATGGCTCCAAATGCCATTGGAACAAGAATAGGAAATGATCAAATTGAAGGGGGTGCAAAGGCAGTAGCTGCAAAGGATGGAATTATTGCCATTAAAATAAAATCAGCTCGCATGTTAATGGCTTATGGTTTTTTACGACGGGTTTTTGAGATATTTGAAGATTACAAAACACCCATCGATATGGTCACCACTTCTGAAGTAGCCGTTTCGATGACCATTGATAACGATCAGTATTTAAATGAGATAGTAAGTAAATTGGAAAAACTGGGAGAAGTGACCGTAACGATGAATCAGTCCATCATTTGTGTTGTCGGTAACTTTCATGCTGATACAAAGGGAATGATAGGTTTGGTTGGAACCGGACTGAAAAATATCCCCATTCGAATGATTTCATTTGGCGCAAGTAACAGTAATATCACTTTATTAATAGATACCAATAACAAATCAGAAGCTTTAAATTATTTAAGTGAATCACTTTTTAAAACAGCCGTTTATGTTTAACAACGAATTAATCAAAAAATTTAAAGATACACCCACACCATTTTACTTTTACGATTTAGATCAGTTGGAACAAACGATCTTGCGCTTAAAAAGCCTTGTTTTTCATAATAACTATCAGATACATTACGCCTTGAAAGCAAATGTAAACGAGCCTATATTACAAATGATCAGGAAACATGGTTTTGGAGCCGACTGTGTAAGCGGAAATGAAATACTGCAAGCAATCCGCTTGGGTTTTGATCCTCAAAAAATCGTATTTGCAGGAGTTGGAAAATCGGATGAGGAAATTTGTTTGGCACTTGATCACAATATCGGAGTTTTTAATTGTGAATCCTTACAGGAAGTCAGAATCATCAACGAAATTGCACTTGAGCGGGATAAGGTGGCTAATATTGCAATTCGCATCAATCCTAATGTTGAAGCGAAAACGCACCATTACATCACTACCGGAATGCAAACCAATAAATTTGGGTTTAGTCAGGAAGAACTGGATGAATTGATAAGTTCTATTTTTGATTTTAAGGCAATAGAGATAACCGGATTGCATTTTCATATCGGTTCTCAAATTACGGACATAGACGTTTTCAGAAATTTATGTTTGAGGGTAAATGAAATTCAGGACTGGTTTAATTCAAAAGGATTTATTTTTGACCACATCAATTTAGGTGGCGGTTTAGGCATTGATTATCAAAATCCTGATAAAAATCCCATCCCGGATTTTGAAAAACTCATCCAAACCATTGAACAAAATTTGAAAGTACGTTCCGGTCAGGAAGTTCATTTGGAACCGGGCAGATCAATCGTTGGCCAATGTGGAAATTTGATTACGAAAGTTTTATATATCAAAAATGGCGGCCCTAAAAAGTTTGCGGTTGTTGATGCCGGATTTACTGAACTTATTCGTCCCGCACTGTATCAGGCTTATCATAAAATCCAAAACATTACATCCGATCAGGAACCGATGATTTATGATATCGTTGGGCCCTTATGCGAATCGACTGATAGTTTCGGAAGCGGAGTGGAACTTTGCGAAACAAATCGGGGTGATTTAATTGCAATCCGTTCGGCCGGAGCTTATGGAGAGGTGATGTCTTCCTACTATAATCTCAGGAAAAAAGTAAAATCATATTATTCTTCCGACTTTACTGAACAAGGATTTAGCGACTATCTCGGCACTCAATTGGAAGATGTTTCGATGGAAATTAATATGCACCTATAAAAATTAGTAATGAATATTGCAATTATTGGATATGGCCGCATGGGTCACGAAATTGAGCGGATTTTAGTAGATCGTGGGCATCAAATTAAATCAATCATCGATCAGGATAATTTTGAAGAAATTCACGACCTGAATACTGAGCAGGTTGATGTTGCCATTGAATTCACGAATCCGACTTCTGCATACGCAAATATTCTGCATTGTTTTAATGCAAATATTCCTGTAATAAGCGGAACAACCGGCTGGACCGATAAATTGGCTAAACTGAAACAAATCAGTATAAATGAGAATAAGGGATTTTTGTATGCATCTAATTTTAGTGTGGGTGTAAATGTATTATTTGCTTTGAATAAAATGTTGGCAAAAATCATGAACACTTTTCCGGCTTATGCTGTTACCATTGATGAAATTCATCATACTAAAAAACTGGACAGCCCCAGTGGAACTGCCATTACGCTTGCCCAAGGTATTATCGATAATGTAGATCGATTGAACAGTTGGACCCTGGCTGATCATTCAACAAATGATATTCTTGGAATTAATGCAATCAGAAGGGGAGAAGTACCCGGAATTCATGAAATAAAATATGAATCGTCATTCGACACCCTTCATCTGTCACATTCGGCAAAAAGCAGGGAAGGATTTGCATTGGGCGCCGTTTTAGCAGCCGAATTTATGCAAAACAAAATAGGTTTTTTTGAAATGAACGACGTTCTTCAGCTAAACACCATTAGTTAATAAACTGACAATTACTTCTGTGCTCCCTGAAATTTAAAATTTGAGGTTGTCTCAAAAGTCAGTTTTTTATGTCAGATTGAGCTTCCGCCAGAGGCGGATAAATGTCGAAATCTTTCACTTATTGGAAATCAGGCATCTCGACGATGCTCGATGTGACATAATTGTGATATGGTTTGACTTTTGAGATAGCCTCTTCCAATTTAGCGGGAGAGTGCTATTTTAAAATGCAGATATTTATTAACCTATCACCTCCAACTTTTTAAACTCTTCCCGAACCGGCGTAAAACAATCAATGACAAAACATTCGGTTAATGCCTCAATTTTATGAGGAACATTTGAAGGAATATGCGCAGCCATTCCATGTTCCAGGATTTGGGTTTCATCTCCAATGGTAAACGACAATCTGCCTTCCAATAAATGGGTCCATTGCTCATGCGGATGCGAATGGGGTTGCAAAACGGTCCCTTTTTTAATCCTTAAGCGGGCATAGGTCATGGTGTCGGAATGAGCTACGGTTCCGGTGATACCTTCCCATACCTTAACTCTTTCCAGATTGTTGAAATTGATAAATGGCATATTGTTTTTTTTACGAAATTATAATTTTTTCAAATATTATTGGAATATTAAAACATTTATATTGCCCCATTGCATTAAATTAATTTATTGGTGGGTTTAATTTTCATCCTTGTCGATAACCCGTCAATCTGCTTTTTTATTAGTTGAATTCAATTTATATTTACTTACTTATTCATAAACCTCAAATTCAACCTCATCATGCAAGTGTTAATTAAAAAACTACGGTTCCAATCCTTCATCCTGACAGGAGTATTCTTATTCATCATTTCAACGCTCAATGCTCAAAAACTTTATTATCCTGAAAAGAACAAAACCTGGGAGACTAAAAACCCCAAAGAGGTTGGAATCAACTCAGTGAAACTTGATGAGGCTGTGGCCTTTGCCAAAGCCAATGAATATTCCGGAAATGTGGATTTGCGAATTGCCATCTACCAATCATTTAAAAACGAGCCTTTTATCAATATCGTTGGCCCTACCAAACACCGAGGAGGCCCTGCCGGAGTAATTATAAAAAATGGTTACATCATTGCTCAATGGGGCGATATTGATAGGGTTGACATGACTTTTAGTGTAACCAAAAGCTACCTTTCAACCGTTGCAGGTCTGGCAATTGATGATGGTCTAATCCAAAATGTAAATGATAAAGTGATTGATTATGTATGGGATGAAACTTTTCAGGGGGAACATAACTCGAAAATCACCTGGGATCATTTGTTGACACAGTCTTCCGATTGGTCAGGTACTTTATTCGGGCAGCACGATTGGGCCGACCGACCACCCCGCGAAGGTGGAATTGATGATTGGAAATACAGAAAACTAAACGAACCCGGAACGGTTTATAAATACAACGATGTCCGCGTGAACGCAACCGCCTATGCATTGTTGCAAGTATGGCGTAAACCTTTGCCACAAGTATTAAAAGAAAGGATCATGGATCCGATCGGTGCTTCCTCAACCTGGCGTTGGTTCGGTTACGAAACTTCGTGGGTAAATGTGGATGGGACCAAGGTGCAATCGGTAAGTGGGGGAGGCCATACCGGTGGCGGGCTTTTTATCAATACCCTCGATCATGCCAAATTTGGCTTACTCTTTTTGAGAGAAGGAAATTGGCAGGGCAAACAACTCATTTCCAAAGCATGGGTTAAAGCCGTTCAGCAACCTTCTAAAGCATACGGTAGTTATGGTTATATGTGGTGGTTAAACCAGGGCCCACGGAGTATGGAAGGGGTACCGGCCAATATTTATTATGCCTCCGGTTTTGGTGGAAATAATATTATCATTGACGAGAAAAACGATATCGTAATCGTGACACGATGGTTGGAGCCCAGTAAATTGGGGGAGTTTTTGAAGGTTTTATATGAAGGAATATAAAATGTAAATATTTTTAGTGGGAGTCATCAGTTTCTGGTGACTTTTTTATTGCCCAATATTTCTTCATAATAATATTTGTGGACAAAAGAAGGCTAATTGGTATTAAGGATGTTGAATAAAGTTATATATTTATGAGAACCTAATATTAAAACCATGATTAGAGAGGAAATAATTAAAATAAGGGCCTGTGAATTTCTGAAACCACTAAATAGATATAGCAACCATAAAATTGGACCCGATGAATTTAAAAATAGTTTAGAATTAAAAATTCGTGATTATTCTGATAATACAGACAAGCTAATATTTCTATATGAAATTCATAGAAAAATAACTTCGGAAATAGATCGGCACATAGAGTCATGCACTTATAAGGGGAAAGGAAAATGCTTCTATGAAACTCAAATGTATACTATGATGTATTTCTTAGAGCAAGAAATAAGAGAACTGAATCCGAAATTTGGTTATAAAATTCTAAGACCAAATATAGATTTAAAATTGATAGATCAAAATTTGACAACTCTTGCTTCATATCCGGAAGTTGGTGAGCTTTATTTGAGTGCTTTAGATAAACTAAATGAAGGGAAATTTGAAAGAAATTTGCTCGATGATTTGCGACTCTCTTTGGAAATACTCTTGAAAAATATCCTTAATAATAATTATAGCCTTGAAAAACAAATGCAGGCATTAGGTAGTTTTCTAAAAGAAAAGGGAATTAAAACAGAACTTCGTAATATGATTACGAGCATGATAAATTATTATGGGAAGTATCAAAATGAATATGTAAAACATAATGATACTGTTAATGAAAAAGAAATTGATGTGATTGTTAATTTATCATCGGCATTTATGAATTTTATTATCCAATTATCCCCAGCAAAGATGCATTTGTAATGGCGCTTTCTTTTTTTATTGAATTTGCACCCTTCGATACATCCCGACTAATGTCGGGACACACAGGGTGCAACGCAAGTAGGGCATTGAGTTTTTCACTAAATGACAAACTTGTACTGAACTTGTTGAAGTATATCGAAAGGGTGGGGGCAAATTGCCCCCACCAGCTAGACGGAATATAAAAAGATAAAGCTAAGCGTCACTCCTGACTGCCGCCAGGCATGTTGAAATGGTGCTTTCTTCTTTTATTGAATTTTTAATTCAATGATTTCCCTGTTATAATCGGGGGTAACTATATACAATTTTACACAAAATAAATCATTTTTTACTTGACTTTAGTGTAATTATCTACTATCTTTGTTATGTAATTAAAGCCAATAGCCATGATTAACAAAGACTTCAACTCAGTAATAGAACTAATCGAAGCGTTTCCAACAGAACAAAAGTGCATAGATCATTTGGAGCAATTACGGTGGAACGGTAACGTAGTTTCTCCTTTTGATGAAAACTCAATTGTTTACAAATGTTCTAAGAATAGATACAGATGTAAAGAAACCGGAAAATACTTTAATGTTAAGACCGCTACCTTATTTGATAATAGTAAAGTACCGCTTCAAAAGTGGTTTTTAGCTATCTGGTTGGTTACTTCTCACAAAAAAGGTATTAGTTCCTTACAGTTAGGCAGAGATATAGATGTAACGCAAAAGACAGCTTGGTTTATGCTTCAAAGAATAAGGAATTGTTTTGGTTTTGGTAACGAGGGTGAATTAGGTGGAGAGGTAGAAGTTGATGAAACTTTTATAGGCGGAAGAGCAAAGAACAAACATTTAAGTAAGAAAATAGGTGATGATAAAGGTGGAAGTGGTGATAAAAGTCCTGTTATCGGAATGGTTGAAAGAAAGGGAACTTTAGTTGCAAAGCAAATTCCAAATGTAAAGGGGGAAACACTCACAAAACAAATGGTTTCCTCAATTAAGATTGCTACAACGGTATATTCCGATGAATATCATGGATATAAGAAAATCAAAGCCATATACGACCATAAATATGTTAAGCATAGTGCCGGACAATATGTTAATGATCGTGTACATACCAATACAATTGAAGGTTTCTGGAGTTTGTTAAAACGAGGCATCATTGGTATCTATCATTTTACTTCTAACAAACATTTACAAAAATATGTAGACGAGTTTGTTTTCAGATATAATTCACGTAATTTTAGTGAGAAAAATAGATTTAATTTACTCCTAACTAATACAGAACATCGTTTAACCTATAGCAAATTAATAAATGGATAAAAAATTAAAGGCAACCCATGAGGGTAAGCTAAAAATAGGAGAAATAGAATTAAATGTTGCGGTCCTAAATGACGGGACAAGGATAATTACACAATCTGCGGTATTTAAAGCGTTTGGAAGAACAAAAAGGGGTAGGGCTAAGGATGATGTTAGGGTGCTCAATAGACCAGCTTTTATTGATGCAAAGAACCTTCAACCGTTCATTGATAGTGAGTTAGAGGGGGTGCTCAACATGATTGAATATAAATCAAAAGGTGGCGGAAATGTTGAGGGATATAATGCAGACATATTACCAAGACTTTGTAAGGTTTATTTAGACGCAAGGGAAAGAGATAAACTTGTTCCCCAACAAATACCATTGGCAAGGGCAAGCGAAGTTTTGTTAATTGCATTGTCAAAAGTTGGTATTATGGCTCTTGTTGACGAAGCAACTGGATACCAATATGACAGAGAAAAAGATGAGCTCCAAAAAATATTAAAAGCATATATTGCAGAGGGATTACTGCCGTGGCAAAAGACATTCCCTGATATTTTCTATAAAGAGTTGTTTAGATTAAATGGTTGGGATTTTACAGTCAGTGGGATTAAAAAAAGACCAAGCGTTGTTGGTACGTGGACAAATAAATTAATATATGAACAATTGCCAAAGGGTGTAATTGATGAACTCAAAGCAAAAACACCAAAAAGTTTATCTGGACATTATACTGCCAGATTCTTTCAATCATTGACAGCCGAAACAGGCAATCCACATCTTACAGCACAACTAAATCAGATTATCACATTGTTTCAATTATCAGATAATATGAAACATATGTGGACACAATTCGAGAAATTAAAATCAAGACAGTCTGGTCAGTTGGAACTTCCATTTAAATTTGACAATGAAGGAAGAACAATAGAACCAGAACACACAGAGCCATTAACAGAATTATCCGATTTTAATAAGAAACTTAAACTGGGGTTAGGATTTAATCCTAAAAAGAAGTGCTAATGCAATAATTAATGTATTTGTAAATTTTGTAATATTGTAATAAATATAGAATAGCGTTACTTTAATCTTGGTCTGAAAATCGGCAATTTTCAAATTGTACACAGGGTAGAAAGTAGTGCTCACGTTGTAGCGTGGGCTACTTTTTTTGTGTACATGGTATGCCGATACCACAGGCCAGAAAAGGTATTTCCCACGCTATTTTTATGCGAACAAGCTGCCAGGGAAAGCAGAAAAAACCTAATAATATGAAAACAATTAAATTATTAATGGCCATGATTATTTTTTTATTTTCATCTTGTGTTACTCCTTTTTATCTGAAGCCTCAAGTGGAAATATCAAAAAATAAAGACTTAATATTCCATGAGGGAAAGCCTATTTCAATTTCCTATTTAAAGAATTCCACAGTTGCAATTTTTGTAAAAAAAAATGAAACAGGAAAACTTACACTACATGTTCTATACAAAAACAATGACTCGATAAACAGGGTAAATATTTTACCGGAAAATATTACCGTAATTGGTCAAAGCAACAAAGGGAAACAATCTAAATTCAAAGTTTTTAGTGCAGCAGAATATTTAAAAAGGATGAAAAATACACAAAACTTGGCATTAGGTTTAATGGCGGCAGGTGCATCAATGAATAATCAAAACGCAGGTTATGTTAATTCAAAAACAAACAGCAATATTTACGGATCAGCTTATAGTAATAATGGTACTTATATAAATGGTTCTGCAAATATTAATTCAACAACAATAACATATGATGCAAGCAAAGTAAATGAAGCAAATAAGCAAAGCAAACAAGAATTATATGAAACAGCAAAAACTTATGATTATGCTTATAATGCAACTGAACAAGGATTAATTAAATCTGTCACATTGCTGCCAAGACAACGGGTAGAAGGAAATATAATTGTAAAATTTGATAAATATTATAGCGAAAAAATATTTATTACAATTCCTGTTGGGTCAGAAATTCATGAATTTGTTTTTATTAAATAATAACATTAAACAATAGATTTATTATAAAGCACCCTAAAAGGGTGCTTTTTTGTTTATATTTTTTATATCTTTATTACCCCCCATATAATTATAACCTAAAAATTAAGGCAATATGAAAATTAAATACATTGATTATTACGTAAAATTTATCTTCTCAACAGTATCTGACACTGGTGAATGTTATTCAACAACGGACAGAGAGATTCTGAAATTTGTTAAATATTCTAAAACTGGCAATTCAATGACTGGTTTTAGTATTGGAGACATTATTAATTTTGAGCCGGAGAAAAAACCGTTCAAAATAACTAATATCTTAATTAGAGGTTTAGTCGATGACACAGACACGTTAAAAATTGGCTTCGATTCATCTGACTGTGCGCATCAACAAGGAGTTCCTAAAGAGGCTTTATTTATCATTCATATCACTATAGAGCCTGTTTAGTGTTTTAATACAATCGTTCTTTTTGACATTCAGTTTTTTTGCAATGTAGCTTAACATTATTTCAGCAAATTGACAATCTGTTAATTTTAGATTTGAGCCTGTTTTTATTTTAGTGAATAAATAACCAAAACTATAACTTGGCTTCCATCCTTTCACTTCTGTAAAATTTTTCATAATTTCTTGTGTAAAGTTGTATGTAGTTACCTAATCGGGCTGAATTTAAAGTAACTATAAAAATTAGTTTACATTTGTTACATATCTCAATTAATGGTATTATCATACAGCATATCAATAAGTTAATGATATTATTACATTTGTAACCTTCTTAATTGAATCAATCCATTAGTCATTAGTTGTGAACGTTTACAATAATACAAAATATTATTTATAATGAAAATTTATAGCAATTAAATATCAATAAGATAAATAATAAATCTAAAGTAATACTTCATTATATTATCAGAATTTTGTTCAATCATTCGTTATAATTTAATTGATTGTATAATAGTTGATTAGGCATATATTTTAGATAGGATAAATATTTGGTTAAGATGATAACATATGTAATATATTAAAATTACAAATGTTACCAATATTATTGTTACATTTGTATAATATATTCACCTGTCTCATGACTGATCGGATCAATAAAATTCTCAGATTTTACAAGATTAATTCATCCAGATTTGCTGAAGAAATCGGAGTTCAGAAATCCAGTATATCACATGTGCTGTCGGGCAGAAATAAACCAAGCCTGGATTTTATCCAAAAATTATTAAAAGTATATCCTGATATTAATGCAGATTGGTTAATTATGGGTAAAGGTAAAATGCTGATTGAAGAGAATGAAACCAACCTATTTAGCGGGCATGATAAGCAGAAAGAAGTTGTTGCCGTAATTAAGGAAGAAAAGAATGAATCGGAAAAAATATTGTTGGAATCGGCAGAAAACAAAGCAAAAACAATTGGGAAACAGCCTATTACTCCTGGAATTCCTGCTAATTCAAATAAACAAGCCAGTAAGATCGTGATATTCTATTCCGATCATACTTTTAAGGAATTCCTGCCTGAGGAATAAATGAAGAAAATTCTTAAAATTGACTATCCCCGTGGCAAGCCAAGGGGTACTTGCCCGCGTGTCATACTTCATAATTCTGGTAAGAAATTGGCGTTTGTGATAATTTGTTTAAATGTCATATTTTAATTATTAAACCATACTTATAAATTTAGATCACCGTTTTCCTATCATTTCTTTGTGACCAAAGAAACCCCGCCTGCGGACGGGCAGGGAACCAAAGAAAGTCTTGTGAATATCAGCTATGATCAGCTTGTCCCAATTTATAGATTAAGGTGCAATTGACTTTTTACGAAGTAATAAACTTCATGGCCTGCACCATATTCACGCCGCCCTATAGCTGCGCTAATGAATTATCTTTTATTCAATGAAGAATATTAGCAAATCTTACAATGTCCTTTAGACATAAAAAATCTTCAAATAATTGTTACCGAAAAAGTGAAGAAATACACTTGCGGAAGGCAGGTTTTGTCAATTTTATTTCAGCAAAAAGCTGAAAGCCGAATTTTCTTTTATTAACCCCCCTGCCTTCGGCATCCCCGCCTGCGGCAAGGCAGGTCCCCTATAAATAGGGGAGAAAATTAGGAATCCTAGCGGCAAACCACGAGGAATTGTTTGATTAAAACTTTTCAATATCAGAAAAGAAGAAATTCCCTTCTATAACAGCATTTTCATCACTGTCAGAGCCATGAACGGCATTTTCCTGTAAAGAGGTAGCAAATAGCTTTCTGATGGTTCCTTCTTTGGCATTTGCGGGATTGGTGGCACCAATTAATTCTCTGTACGCGTTTACAGCATCATCCTTTTCTATGATCGCGGCTACAATCGGTCCGGACGACATAAAAGTACATAAATCAGCGTAAAATGGTCTCTCTTTATGAATGGCATAAAATTGCTGAGCCTGTTCCTTCGAAAGCCTTAATAATTTCATAGCAATGATTTTGAAACCTGCATCATTAATTATGGCTAAGATCGGGCCGATATGGCCTTTTTTTACCGCGGTGGGCTTAATCATCGTAAATGTTCTATTTCCTCTCATGATACTGTAAACATTAATATACAAGAGCAAAAATAGGAATAATTTATTTCAGAAAATAATATAATATTTTGTAGTATTTTTACAGAAATTCTAAAACATACATTTATCTTTTTTAATAATCCATCTTGACATACAACGATTTAGATAAAATAATCGGCCATTTAGCCGGCACAACAGGAAAAATTGTAATTACGAGCCATAAAAATCCTGACGGGGACGCCATCGGCTCATCATTGGCCTTATATGAATATTTGAAATTAAAGGGAAAGAATGTCAGCGTAATTATTCCCAATGCATTTCCTGCATTTTTAAATTGGTTGACAAATAGTGCGGAGATCATCATATATCAGGATGATGCAAAAAAAGCGCAAAAATTAATTGATGAAGCTGAGACGCTTTTCTCATTGGATTATAATGCTTTGCATCGGACAGGGGATATGAAAACTGTTCTGGAACTATTCAAGGGTTCAAAAATCCTGATTGATCATCATGTGGATCCTGACACTAATTTTGAGTTCATGTATTCAACCATTGAAACTTCTTCAACCTCAGAATTAATATATGACCTGATTGCTCAGTCCGGGGATACCGGATTAATTAATATGCAAGTTGCAGAAGCGTTGTATGTTGGGATCATGACAGATACGGGAAGTTTTAGTTATTCGTGTAACCGGCCTAAAACGTACCATATAACCGGTGCTTTAATCGAATCAGGTATTAATGGTGAGCGCATTCACAGTTTGGTTTATGACACATTTTCGGAAGACAGGCTTAATTTGCTTGGCTTTTGTTTGAGTGAACGGCTTGTTGTACGTGCTGATTTGGGTATCGCCTATATTTATTTGTACAAGAAAGATTTAAATAAATTCAATCATCAGGTAGGCGATACCGAAGGTATTGTCAACTATGCACTATCGATAGATAAGGTGAATGTGGCTGCATTACTGACTGAGCGTGATAAGTTGATTCGTATTTCATTTCGTTCAAAAAGTGATTTTTCGGTAAATGAGTTTGCACGAAAATACTTTGAAGGGGGAGGACATCAGAAAGCTGCAGGAGGAAATTCGTATGAATCTTTGGATAATACCATAGAGAGGATGGTCAAACTATTTGAAAATCATAAAGATGAAATACTTTAATTATTTGTTTAAAACAGTTCATCCAGTCATAGGCAACAAAAATTAATTTTATTAACTTCGCAAGTTTAGAAAGAGTTCAAAATTCAATTATTTCTTACAATCAATTATAACCAAATGATGCAAAAAAAATTAGTACTCGTCCTTTCATTAATGATCGCATTTTTAGCTGTATCCTGTAACTCACAGTTTAAGGGCTATAAAAAGTCAAGTTCAGGCATATATTAC
>PHDM01000087.1 GCA_002840985.1 Bacteroidetes bacterium HGW-Bacteroidetes-17 | reverse complement strand
CAGGTAGCCGCCTAATCCTAAAATTTTGTGAACCCATTTCTTTTTTAGTTCCATTAATGATTGCCGTAATCGTTATCACAGTATTTCTTTCATTGGGAGGGACCGTTACAGTCCATTTATCAGATGAAAGACCGGCAGTTATGGTCCCTTTCGAAATTACAGGATGGAGATTTTCCTTAGATATCCCTGAAACTGAAATGGAAACTGTATTCTCAACACCGATGTATAATACATTCATTTCTGCTACTGAAATAGTAATTGAAGGTTGTGCCACTATATATTGATTAGAAAAATGATAATAATTTGTTTCACCGGTTGATGTTTTTACTCCTATGACCCCGGCATATTTATTTATTCCTGTTTTCCTTGCGGGTAAACGGATATCGGATTTTCCATCAATACTATTAATTAGTTCTGCCTTGCTTAGTTCACTAATTGGAAGTGAATCTACATCTCTCATCAAATATATTTCAGGACTCTGACTTGTATCATATGCTGCAACAATCACTTCTGCCGTATATTCATCTCCAACAAAAATGTAATTATTATCTGGTAGAACTTTTGCATCAATTTTATCATAACTAAAATCTTCTGCATTTATTTCATCCATTAATTTATTTACAATTTCAAATTCCGCGTCATAAACTTCGGTTATAATTTTATTTAGAATCGTGATATCTGCAGCCAGTATTGTGTTGTAGAAATGATGAGCTTCCCAATTCTGTCTTTGTCCATCAGCATTAAAGTAAGTACTATCGGTAATGAGTCCAAGCTTTAAGTCATTTCTATCTTTGGGATTTATCAGTTCAACCATTTTTTGACGATGTTCGATAATCTTTTCCTTTAAGTATCTTGATTTTCCTTGCGAACCATCATGCGAATCTCCCATAAAATAGGCTGTTGTTAAACTATAATTATCTTTATTTTTCAAGTTTCTAATTTCAATTGTTTTTGCCGAATCTATCGGTATTTTTTCAGTTATTGAAATCAACTCATATCGAAGACTACTGATAAATTCAATCATTTTCTCAGATAGCGATTTGGCTTCCCTGGCTTTATCCCAATAAGGCTTAACCTCATGCTGATTTAACTGATACATTTTTTCAAAAGTGCCATAGGTGCTTTGAAGCCTTTGCGAAAATTTCTCGTTCGTTAATTCTATACTTTCATTGACAACCAAAAACGCATCAATCACTTCTTTAGAAACATTAATTGCCAATAAAGCCGTAAGCACAAGGTACATCATAGCTATCATTCGTTGTCGGGGTGTTTCCTTTACTCCTGCCATTTGTGTTATTGGGTTATTGTATAATCGACAAATATGGTGCTAATTCCAGGTTGAATTTTAGCATAATCTGTAATTTTAAATGAAAAGATAAGTTGATGACCTTCATTTCTTCCTGAACCTGTATAGCTGGTTCCTATATTATCAATTATAGTTTTAGGTATATGCGATAATTGCACTTTGCCAACCGGCTTTCCAATTTTTCCATTACTAAATCCTCGATAACTTTTTGCTTCTATGTATAACTCCAAACCTTCTGGCACACTTCCTGAAGATATATTTACTGATATAGAGGCCGTTGGATCAGATGCTCCAATCAATATGGTATAATTTAACCATTGAGAATCATCTACAATAATCTTCCCTCGGCTACCTGCATTGTTTATTATCGCTAAATCTAAAAAAATAGGTGCCTTTTTTGATATAGACAATTTATTCTGAGCTGAGATAGTATTTATATTCATGACCATGAATGCACATATTATGATTCTTAAATTTCTCATCTTTTTTATCAAATTTTTATAAGGAACATACTTTAATTAAATTATTTTCTGAAATTTTATTTTACGCACTTCTTTTTTAATAAGTACTTCGACTATTTTTACTTCTCCTGATGAAAGCTCAACTTTAAGTTCTTTGGTAACTAACTGATAACCTGAAGGAATTCCTTTATCATAAACTTTCAAATGCCAGACTCCGGTTCTGAGATCTTCAAAATTAAAATAACCGGCTTTACTTGAAAAAACCCTATAAACTTCATTTTCTTTACTGATTTCTATAATGAGGTTTCCCAATTGCTCTTTAACTGGAATATAATCCCGATTGTTGATATTAGAATCTTCCTGAATAATTATTTTACCCGTTATTCTGCTTGATTTTGTGAGTACTATTTCAAAAGTTTTAGTCTCTCCCGGCAGGATTTCAATCTTATATGGTCCTGGTATTTCTGCAATTGTATTTAGTCCGGAGATCGCATCATTCATCAAAAGGTAGTATATACCTGTTTTGACAATGGGAAATTCAAAGAATCCATTTTTATCTGTGTGAGCGATATTTCCGGCCAGTGTGAATATAATTCCTTCAATATTTTCCACCCCTTTGTTAATTACTCTGCCCTTGAGGCTGCCTATATCTTTCTTTTTCGCAACAGGAACGTTTATGATGTAATTATAGCTTAAGGCAACGCTTAATTCTTTATTATTAAGTGTGTTCTTGGTAAGATTGTAATTGGCAGAAAGTCCAAACTCATGTTTATTGTTCAATGCTAAAATAATTCTGGAAGAAATTAAACTTCGATCTTTATAATATTCCTCCATCTCATAGTTATTTTGATATTCAAAAATGATACTGAGTTTTTTCCAGAATATTGCGTCAAGTGAAGCGCCATAATATATTGATTTTAAATCACGGGTTTTATAATACTGACCTCCCTGATAATTCGCAAATACATCGAGTGAAAAGCTATTACTTACTTTGTAATCAACCGACAAATAAGATTTGTACACAGTTGTAAGTTCACCATCTTTTAATACAAGTAGATTAATAATCTTTCCCATTTCTCCGTAAAAATTGAGTGCAAATCTGTTTATTCTATTTTGAAAAGTAATCCTCCCCGTATATTCTTCATAATTGAAGAGTTTTTGTTCGAATCTGTCTTCCCGTTTTCGCTTGTACACAGCAAATCCTAAACTGTTCATTTTTTTGATCCTGAACATAGCCAAGAAACTGATATTTGTACTTAAAGGTGCATTTGAATATAGCGTATCTAGTGCACTATTGATATGATTAAGCTCATAACTTGCTGAAATATTTGATTTGGGAATTATGGAGGTGCTGATTCCCGCTGAAAGATATTTTGAATTTGAAAAATATCCTGGGAAATCCTTATCTGCCATGGAATAGTTAAAATAACTCCTGACTTTCGACCCACTCAACCTCAAGCTTCCTTTATAGGCCGAAGATGTTTTATCACCTTCCATGCCATTAGCGTATTCAAAATCTAATAAAGCCCATTTGGTAAGATTGGTTGTACTTGATACAGTTAAAAGCTCAACAATTGAATTTGTGATAAAAGTTTTATTTAGGTATCCAAAATTAATTTTGAAATTTTTAGTAGGAAAATAACTGCTATAAACGGAATATACCTGGGTGACTTTAGGATAATATTTAGGATAATTCAAAAAAGCTCCTATGATTAACTTTTTAAAAATATTCTCAACACCTACTCCTTGTCCATAACGTGATGATTCAGTTAAGTCACTCAATCTGTAATTATGATCACCCACTACAACATTTAAATGATTTGATGAATATTTTGCATAATATTCCCGATTTAATCCAAACACTGGATTCCCTTCCTTATCTGGTAAACGCACATGAAATTCCACCATTCTTTTTTTATTTGGAGAGATCATTCCTTTTGCGTTTATATCAACCATATAACCAAATCTTTTTTCTCCATTTCTCTCATCCGAAACAGCCAAACCTCTTATACTGATAGGAATGCGATCATAAGCATCAAACTTTAGTTTAACAGATGGAATAACATCGAAAGCAAACGAATTTGTAACTGAAACTTCTGGCTTACCATCTACAGATG
This sequence comes from Bacteroidetes bacterium HGW-Bacteroidetes-17, assembly GCA_002840985.1. Taxonomy (GTDB): domain Bacteria; phylum Bacteroidota; class Bacteroidia; order Bacteroidales. The sequence goes on along the minus strand of PHDM01000087.1, from coordinate 10,951 downwards.
CTGTTAGGTAAACACTTTTTCTAGTATAAATAAGAATGTCTTTTTTAGTTGGAAATGGGATCCTCATGTTCGCATATGAATCAGGTTTGATGGTAAGCATTTTATCCTCGACTGATGTTTCGGTAGTGACCTTTGTATTAATATCAATTTCTAAGTTTGACAAATTACGAACCCGGAAATGTACAATTAATGAATCTCCTGCGAACACATAATCCTGAGTCGGCAATGTCTCAATTGCAATTTCATATCTGGGTTTTATTAAAACAGGTATTTTTAATAATTTAACTGTTTTGCTATTCATTTTATTGAATACTTCAACCTTAATCGTATCAGTTCCAACCATTGTCGATTCCTGAATATAAAAACTCAAAACTTTAATTTTCTTGCTATTCTTTGCAACCATCACTGATGAATAATCATTTAGTAAACTCCAGGCTTCTGGAGCTGTTATTTTCAAATGAAATTCCTTTGCTGTTTTGCTGTTATTCGTGAGCATGATTACTAAATTTATACTGGAACCTGGTATTATTTCCTTAACCGAATTTTCGATTAAAGATACATCCAATAGCTCCATATCTGTATTATTCTCAGCTGCTATAACTTGATGATTTTTATCAACGCTTAAAATATTATTACGATTTGGCTCAAGTTCGTTTATTGGTTTATTTGAAGTTCTTTCTAACAAATTGTTAAATTCACCATTTATTTCAGCCTCTTTATTAGAAATGAGGAAAGTATTATCAGCAGAATTACCTGGTAGAAAATATTTCTGGCCAACAATTAGTTCATCATTGTTTTTGAGAAAAGCTTGATTTATCTTTTTAAATTCTGCCAGATTTTTGTCAGGATTTAAACCATTTCGTCGTAGCAATGCATAAATACCTTCCCCCTTTTCTGCAATAGTTGATTTAAGGTTTTCTTGAGCCATTCCAAAAAAACAGAAACCAAATATAAAGAACCATATGAGTTTTAGTTTTCTCATGTTTTTTTAGCAAGTTATGTGTCAGAAAAACCCAAAAAAATCATGATGTTTCAAGCGACTATTTCCTGGCACTGCTATGCTATAAATCATCTCAAAAAAGCCATATGCAATTGAAAAAGATCAGTACTATACAAAACATAGCATTTGTTGAAGATTTTCTAATGCCAATCTACTTTAAATTAAAAATACTAGCTGGTTATTTCTTAAACTATAAAGCGGTTTGTTCGGGTTGAATTTATCTTTATAAATTCTTGACTTTAGAAATAAAGGACATAGTCAATACCGAACACATCTTCCTCTTTTCCGTCTGCAATAATTAAACATTGGTATGTTTTTTTACTCTCCACTCCTTTTAAATTTAAACGGAATCTGACAGAAGTCTTTGGGTATATCCCTTTCTTAGATGCGGTAATAACTTTTACGGACTTACCGGTTTCATTAAAAAGTTCCATCGAAAGTTCGGGAGCGATATAGTGTTGGCCTGTATTGACTATATCGACTGCTAAATACAAATTGTCGCCTTCTGTAATGAGTGTTGGGTTTAAAAAAGTTAATGCACCCAATCCTTTATTTTCTATTTCGGTAACCATTTGTATCGCGTAACGAGTTACGGTGTTTATGTTCAGTTCTCCTTTTTGTTCAGGATCAATCGTGTTCACTCCTTCAATCATAATTATGCTCCAATAAGTCCCGCTCAATGTATCGGTTTTTGGAATGACAATTTCGTATTGAATAAAGCGATTTTCTTTTCCCTTAACAATTAAAGTTTTAGGACTGTAATTAATCCATGATGCGTTTGATCTTTCATGAGTAACAGGCTCATCATAAAAAGTGTAATCTTCATAATTGTAGAGTAAATCTGTCTGATAGATTCTCACTTCCTGATCCATTTCTTCGCTATTATGTAATTTGATTTCTCCTCTAATAGTATCTCCTCCTATTCCTCTATGTAGATGTTTTAGGCTACCCAAAACCTCTATTGATGCTAATGATAATAAGGGCAGCATGCCAATAAAAATCAATGCAAAACAATATTTTATTTTTTTCATGAGTTTAAATTTTATTTTTAAATTGCCACATGCCCACCTTTCGGCAGACAGGGAACGCCCAATAATTGTTCCTGATTGTGATGAATCTATTTTATGGGCGTTTCAAATGTTTTTTTATTTAATTGAGTTGTGAATGCCTTCCGGTGTAATGGTTTGCATAAGATTACTCTTCCATTTATTAAATTTAAGCATCTATTTATATGATTAAAATGAGTTAATTCACGCTTTAAAAATTCAACAGTTTTGATTTTAAAGAAGAATTACTTCAATACAGGATAAGAACCTGAATAACTTAAATAGAGGATTTGTAAAATGAAAGATTACTTTCGATGCGAATAAAATGCGGCAGATAAATCCGCCGCATTTCAACCATTCTTCGGCAAAACTTTAATAACATTAGTTTATAGGTCATGCTCGAAGGTTTATTTCACACACGGAAATAAATCATTAAAAATAACATGCTCAAAGGAGCTTGTTTACAATGCCGCTGTAAGTGTTAAGGTTACGATAAGGCTGGCTGACGCAGTTGCACGGATGTCTGCATAATTTGCAGATGGATTATCAAGGCCCCATGTGTATTTCATTCTGTACCCATCATCAGCCGCGGTTCCCGAATAACAACTACCAATATCACTAACTAGTGTTGCATCGACGGTTGTTAATGTCACATCCGTTGCGACAGGTGTTCCAAAGGTACCTACTGTATTGGCATTTGGATCTAAAACTCTGGCTGTCAGAGTTGTTCCTCCCGGTAAGGTTCCGGTAAACTTGGCGCTTAGGGTGCGTGGTGCTGCATCAGAAATTACAGATGAAAACTGTACATACGCACTTGAATCAGAAATACTACTTTGAACGGCCTCCCCGGCAACAGTTGCTGCACTCAGGGTTAAATTTACGCCTCCGCTTGTTGTGGCAAGCAAAGCTACCTCCGGCAATCCCATTGTAATATTGTGAGAGGTTACATTGTCTTGGGCCTGTGCTTTTGTAACAGACAAAATACATCCCCCAATAATTCCAATTACAATCATTAATTTTTTCATTTTCGTGTGTTTTTATGGTTTATTAATTTTTTAATTTGAATACATACTGTTTCTTTATTTCTTGACACAAAAACAGATTCATTCAAATGTTAGTTCTGAAAAAGAAAGAATAGTAACCTTAAGATTTTGAGGTATTTGAAAAATCCGCAATATGCTTATGTCATGGTAAAAATAACTGATATCAACTCAGAATTTAGTACCGTATTTAGTTTAAGGACTTCCTAGCTTATCAATGATTGAATTCTTATTCTTTGGGATGAAAAAAGAAATATTAAACAAAAGAAGTAAAGATGAAATGATTGATTTTTAGTTGCCATTATGGGCGGTTATGGTATACACAACGGTAATATTTACAGGGCTTGTAGTTGACTGTATTAAACCATAACTGGCAGGAAGATTTGTAGGTGACCATTTATAAGTAAGCTTATATCCATCGTTATATCCTGTTCCGGTGTAGCAACTTCCAATACCAATTATTAAATTTTGATCTATTGAAGAAAGATTAATAGGTGTTATTACTACATTTCCTAAATTCCCACCACTATTTGTTAAGGTGCAAGGTGCAGCTACGACGCTTAAGCTTGTACCCTGAGGTACTGATCCGGAACTTATTCTGGCTGTAACTTCTCGAGCTGTACCACCCGGAACCAGAGATGAAAGTTTTAAAAACATATCGGAGTTTGATGCAGAACTAACCGGTGCTCCCGCCACAGAGCCACTCATTGTAAGAACAACCGGCGCATGATTGGTTTCAATCAAGCTGTAATCGTTGACCTGAAGTGTGATGATATCTCCGGCAGTAAAACTCTGTGCCATAGTTACGTTGCAGAAGGATGAAAATAACCAAACGATCAGATATCCATGTATGTATTTTTGTCTCATGATATGAATTAATACCGTAAGTTAACTTATAGTAACCAATAGAAATCAAAAAGACTAATAATTCAATGAAAAGCTGATAATGGGGTCAGAAATTCTGATAAAACTGCATAAAAGCTTAATTTAAATAGAAAAATGTTAATACAAAGTACTTGATTGATCTGGAAGTTGGATGGCTTGGACCTTATTCGGCTGATGTAATTGTATAAGTTACCGTAATTTCATAATCTTTATTAGAGGTAAGATTTTTTTCGTAAGGATCAATATTCAACCATGAATATGTAAGTTGATGTCCCTTCTCAACACCCCTTCCTGTATAGCAGCTACCAATATTTGTAATGATATTTTGTGGATAGTTCGAAAGCGTAATTTGTGAGGCTGGCTCTCCAACTTTACCTCCACCTGCACCAACATCTTCTCCAATTTTTAAATTAATTAAAGATTCTAGAGGTAATTTACCTGAGCTAATATGAACTGTAATATGATTTGTTGACCCGGTTTCGACTATGGATGAGTAATTTAGCCAAGTTTTATTTAATGTGGAAGGTGTGATAACTTGTTCAATCTGGTTCTCGGATTTAAATGTTATAACCTGACCATTGCCTTTAAAATCGAGTAAGGCAATTGCAGGGATTGAAACAGTAATCGTCACTTCAGCAGTATTAGTTTGCTGTGCTGAAATATTTTGAGAAAAAAGTAATACTAGAATTAATAGACCATAAAAGGGGTTATTCAAGAGCTTTTTGTTCATATACATATACATATGAAATTTTCTTGTCTTAAAATTAATCAAAGTTAGTACAAAAAAATGCAGAAAATTGTTTACCCATAATATTTACAAACAATAAAGATGAAATTTTAGGTATGCTTAAATCCTGAGCCTATTTTGGATAAAATAACTAAAATACCCTTAAAAGAATTACAATTTAATTATGCCTTCTTTAATTGAATATCTTACCATATCAGCATTTGTCCTAAGATCTAATTTTTTAAGAATGTGCTGTTTGTGTGTTCCAACGGTTTTAATACTAATGAATAATTTTTCTGAAATTTCACGTGATGAATTACCTTCAGCAAATAATTTCAGAATTTCAATTTCTCTATTTGACAAGGTATTTTCATCTTTGGTAATCTCTTCTTTTTTAGCTAAATAATCCTGAATTACAATTTCGGTGACTTCCTCACTTAGGTATTTTTTTCCTAAATAGACCGAATTGATTGCATCAATTAATTGATTATAGGTGCAATTTTTTAATAAATATCCAGAAGCACAGGCATCCAGAATATCTTTTATGTAGTCCTTTTCAATATGCATTGAAAGAGCCAAAATTTTGATGTTAGGGTAGTTGTTTCTGATTTTTAGGGTTGCTTCTATACCATTTAATATCGGCATTCCTATATCCATTAGCATAATATCAGGTTGATAATCTTTTGCTTTTAAAATCGCATCTTCGCCATTCTCGGCCTCGGCAATCACCTCAATTTCAGAAGAATTAGATAAGAGTTTAACCAATCCTTCACGGAATAATTGATGATCATCGGCAATAACAATTTTTATTGACATCTTATAAGTTTTTTAATGGAATGATAATCGTTGCAGTAGTTCCTACTTTTATTTTAGATGAAATTTTTAAAGAACCTTCTATGTAATCCAGTCTTTCTTTAATACTGAACAATCCGAAACCGTTTTGCCGGATCGTATTTGATTTTGGCTTATAATCAAATCCGTTTCCATTGTCATTTACTGAAATAGATAAAGTAGCATTATTGATTCTGTAGGTAATTTCTATTTTATTTGGTTTTGCATGTTTGAGCGCATTTGATATTAATTCGCTTATAATCCTGTACAACAATATCCTGATTGCATCCTTAATGACAGGAAATTTATTATGAAATTTAAAAACTGTTTTAACATCGTGTTCTTCCTCAATCTGATTCAATTTCCATTTTATAGCAGGAATTAATCCAAGTTCAAATAAAATAGGAGGGCTCAGATCAAATGTAAGTGATCTGGTTTTCGCGATTGCCGAGTTAATTAATTCAGAACAATTCTCAATGATTTCAATGACTTGTGTTGATGGCGTTTGCTTGTTTATGGAGGTCAGGTTAATATGGGTAAGTGATAATGTTTGCCCAATTCCATCATGCAAATAACTGGCTATTCTTTTACGTTCTTTTTCTTCTAGAAGTGATATTTCAGAATTCAATAATTTTAAATTATGCTGATAATTTAAAATTTCTATTTCAGTTTGCTTACGGTTGCTGATGTCTTTAATGACAAGAATAAATTCAAGCGGATTATTCAACTCATCATTAATTAACGATGCTGAAACTTCAGCGTAAAATTCCGAACCATCTCTTTTAGAAAGAAGCATTTCAATATCTTTGACCCTCCCTAAAACCAAAACTTCATTTAACAATTGCCTTAAAACCGTTGATTTTTTGAAAAAAATAAATTGATAGGCATTCTTATGAAGATATTCTATTTTCCGATCCAGTTTGAAAAGTTTTATAGCAACTGGAGAAATATAAGCAATTGCTTCATCAAGTTTAATGGTTATAATCGCATCCTGTAAAGTTTCAGTCATAACACGGTACTTCTGAACTTCCTTTTTTAAATTATCTTCGGCTTTCTTGATTCTTAGCATCACCTTAATTTGTGCCGCTAATTCAGCCGGGTCAATTGGTTTTTCAAGAAAAACATCAGCTCCCGCATCCAATCCTCGAATTATACCTGCCGGATCCTTCACATAACCGGAAAAGAAAATGACAGGAATATGACTGGTTATTTTATCTTTTTTGAGAATTTCACATACTTCATATCCATTCATTTCTGGCATCATAATGTCTAGCAAAATGGTATCAGGTAATTCAAGTTTCGCAGAATGAATCCCCTCCAATCCTGATTCAGCGACAAAAACCACACAATCCGGAATGTGCTTTTTAATAGTTTCTTTTACTAATCTGAGATTATCCCTATTATCGTCAATTGCAAGTATCTTATTCATTTTTATTTTCGAAAAGTAATTTTGTGAATTTGAATTAAATATTCAAGAATTATTTAGTATTTATAAGGTGAAAAAACACTGATAGGTTAAGTAATATAAGATCGAATTGAACCTAAAAATTTTGCGACGTATAAGCCAATTTATAAATGTAATTAAAAAAATCTAATAGATACTTTTAGCTATTACTCAATCATAAACAATTATACTCAAACGAAATGCATGAATCATTAGTTTCATATTGATGACGACATAAAATTTTAAATGGGGGCCGTCGTGTTAATTTTTTCAAAAATACCTAGTAATTAAATAATTATAGTTACTTTTGCAGTGCCTGTTAAATTTTGACGGGTCTTTTTTTTTGTAATAGTGCTGTTGAACGGATGATTTTTAAAATCATAAAAAAATATAAGTATCTCTTAATTGTTGGTTTAATAGTGGGCGGCTACTTTGCCATTGCTCAGGTATTGCCAAAAAGTTTAAGTCGCTATCCTGCATTTGTAATCATCTTTTTACTTGATATTTATTTATGGAGTGCCATAAAAAGTTGGATTAGTAGACAAAGCAAAATTTGGGAGATCAGTCTTAATTTATTGTATTGGTTGCCTCTCGCAATGATTGTTTCAACAACTATTATCAGTCTGTTTAAGCCGATACAAACCTGGAATACTTCAGTTTATCTTAATATTTCCGGATTTGCACTAATCTGTTATACTGCGAAAATATTTACTACACTATTCATCTTATTAACTGATTTTATCAGAGGGATGAAATTTATATTAAGATTTGCAAAAACCAAAAGGACTAAGCAAATTAAAAAAGCAGAACTACCGCTAATAACAAGAAATAAATTCATCAAGAATCTGGGATTGTTAACCGGAGGCGTTATCTTGAGTGGGATGTTGGTTGGGCGGTTTAAATGGGCTTCTGCATTTAAGCTAAGATCAGAAGATATTATTTTGCCTAAATTACCTCAAGCTTTTAATGGGTTAAAAATTATTCAATTTTCCGACTTACATTTAGGAAGTTGGCCCAGTAGTACACCTATTTCTGAGATTGCCGAAATTATTAATGAGCAGGATGCCGACCTGGTTTTCTTTACCGGCGACTTGGTAAATTTTTCTACTTCTGAGGCATTTAAGTTTGAGGAGATTTTAAAAGAAATTACTGCACCTTTAGGAGTATTTTCTATTTTAGGTAATCACGATTATGGCGATTATGTAAATTGGGAGACTGATGAAGCCAAAGAAGATAATATGCAGCAATTATACGATTTACATAATAGAATAGGGTGGAAGCTATTAAGAAATGAAAACCATATACTCGAGAAAAACGGAAGTAAACTTGCTATACTTGGTGTCGAAAACTGGGGTGACAATCCTCGCTTTCCAAAGAAGGCAGATATGAATAAAACACTTGAAGGCATTGAGAATGATACATTACAGCTTCTACTTTCACATGATCCAAGCCATTGGGATAAAGTCATCTCTAAAAAGTACAAACACATTGATCTGACTTTTTCAGGGCATACACATGGTTTTCAATTTGGAATAGAAACATCCTTGTTCAGATGGAGTCCTGCGCAATATCTTTACAAATACTGGGCAGGATTATATCGGATCAAATCACAATTTCTTTATGTGAGCAGAGGAACAGGCTATTTAGGTTATCCCGGACGGATAGGCATCTCACCCGAAATAACTTTGTTTACTTTAAACAATGAATAATATTTGTTAAAAAAATGTTAATTTTTGAAATGGCATTTTGAATCCTACCATACATGTAGTATATTTGTTTTAGTTAATTTAAATTCTAAGAGATTAGAAAAAAAATTACCTGGTTTATTTTGTGATAATTGCAATCAGATATTGAGGTTGATTCTTCTAACTTGCTAAACAAATGCTAATTTTTACTAAGTGATTATCTATCAGAGTGAAGTAAAAAAGTCCCTTTTCAGGGACTTTTTTTATAAACTGAACCAAGGTTTGATTTGCTCGGTTTTATCTTTTGGTTCTGAGATGTGGCGAAATTCATTTGTGTAATTATTATAAATATAATCCTTACCCCACATTTTGTAGTTTTCAGCAATTTGATCCACAGCTTCAATTACCAAGTTAAGTTCTTTATTGGTCATCGTGGGGTGTAATGAAAGTCTGATCCAGCCTGGTTTTTCACTTAAATCACCTGAATTGATTTTCTGTGTTATTTTTGCGGATGTATCATAGCTAACATCTAACAGAAAGTGCCCATAGGTTCCGGCACATGCACATCCTCCGCGTACCTGAATTCCAAATCTGTCATTTAATAGCTTTACTACAAGATTGAAATGAATATTTTCCAGATAAAAAGAAATAATTCCAAGTCGATCCTTCACATTGTCGGCTAAAATATGCATTCCCTTAATTTTAGAGAATTTTTCAAATGCCTGTTTTGTAAGTTCTTGCTCACGTTTGTGAATGTTTTGAGTGCCCATCTGATTCTTTAATTCAATACATAAAGCTGCCCTGATCGATTGTAAGAATCCCGGTGTACCTCCATCTTCTCTGGTTTCGATATCATCAATGTATTTATATTCACCCCATGGATTGGTCCAGTCAACAGTTCCTCCTCCGGGATTGTCGGGAGTTTTGCTATGGTACAATGATGAGTCAAAGATTAAAACTCCTGAAGTACCGGGACCACCTAAAAATTTATGAGGAGAAAAGAAGATACCATCTAGTTTCTCCATAGGATCTTCAGGGTGCATATTGATATCAACATATGGTGCTGAAGCAGCAAAATCCACAAAACAAACACCTCCATATTCATGGACGATTTTGGCCATTTCATGATACGGAGTAATAATACCGGTTACATTCGAACAGGCTGAAAAACTACCTATTTTGAAGTCACGATCTTTATATTTTTCAAGGAGCGCTCTCAATGCATCTAAATCAATGAGCAGATCTTTATTCGGTGGTATCACTTCAACATCAGCATTTACTTCATACCATGAAGTTTGATTTGAGTGATGTTCCATATGGGTAATAAAAACAATAGGACGCACCCTTTCTTTTTGGCATATTTGGTTAGTAAGGAATCCACAGGTTTTTAATCCCAGTATACGCTGTAATTTATTTATAACGGTTGTCATACCTGATCCAGCTGTAATAATCACATCGTTCGGACCAGCATTTACGTGTTCTTTAATAAGTTTGTGCGAATAATGATAAGCCTTGGTCATCAGTGTTCCTGTTTCACTTGTTTCGGTATGTGTATTACCAACATAGGGCCCAATAACTTTAGATATTTTATCTTCAATAGGCTGATATAAACGACCACTTGCAACCCAGTCAGCATAAATCATTTGTTTTCTTCCATAAGGAGTATTGAATTTTACCTTATCGCCAATGATTTGTTTTCTGAACTTCTTGAAGTATTTTTCCATGTATGCTGATATTAAAAATAAGCACTTTTTGTACTAGAATAATGACCGTAAAATTAAGGATTTTATCTAAATCAATTACAATACTAAGACAGATAGAATCAAGATAAGGGTGACCTAACCTAATTAATCTTTGAAATACTGATTTCTGAAATCTCAACGATACCACCTTCAGTTTGGATGCTGATCCAATTATTGTCCTCACTAAACCATTTGTACTGGTTCCCGATATTGATTAAATAATGCTGAGATGAAGCTTTTTCATTTAAACGAATGATGATGCCCCCATTTTTTAATTGGTCCTTTCCGAAATTTAAAATGATTTTGAAATTACGTGAAGCATCTATATTATTCATATTTAATAACTTAAAATCATTCCGGATTCGGCAAATTAAGCAATTTTTCAACATGACTGATCCCCGAATTGAACGTAAGAAACTTCATCAGTCGATGGATATCCTTGTGCTCACTGTTTGCGCCTCGTTAAGCGGTACTGAGGGTTGGGAAGCCATTGAAGAGTTTGGCCATAATAAATTAGATTGGTTAAGGCAGTTTGTACCGTTAAAGAATGG
>PHDM01000086.1 GCA_002840985.1 Bacteroidetes bacterium HGW-Bacteroidetes-17 | reverse complement strand
GATAATATGCCGTCTTTACGATATCTTCACCAATCAGCCAATCATCACGGTCGACCATTGACCCAAAAATATCGGCATAGGTTTCATTGATTGCACCCGGCTGTTCGTAGTATTCTAAATTTGCTGTATTTGAAACAATACCATGACCCAGTTCGTGTGCTGTAACATCTAATGCCCCTGCAAGAGGTTTGAAGTAAGTACCTCCATTTCCGTAAAAAACTGCACGTCCATTCCAATAGGCATTTTCCATTGATGCTCCATCTTCTTCAGCAACATTTACAAGTGAGAGAATATCGCCTCCCTGATCATTGATGGAATTGCGGTTAAATGTATTTTTAAAATAAGTGTACGCCTGCTTTGCATTGTAGTGTGCAGAAACACTTGCACGATTTGTCCATGTATTATTTGTTGAAGTAATAAAAGAATAATTTAAATTGGTAGTTGAAGTGTTATTTGCATCCAAAGTCATGATAATACCCTCCGATTTAGTTGAGTTAAACATAGCTTCGGAGATATTATACAGATAATAGGTTCCAGCTTCCAGATAAGTGTTTATCGATCGCAATATTCCGTTCAGATCATAAGCATTTGCGATAGTAGGACCATCAGAATTTGTATTGTTATAGAATTGGATTATTTCTTTGCTGTTTGCATCGACAAAATATTTCCATTCCTCAATCATATTGGGGCGATATGAAATTTCGTAAGCTAGTTTTCCATCATAAATAACCAATTCTGATTCCGGTCGATCGTACTTTAATAATTCTTTTTCCTTTGCTGACAGGTTTTTTAAAATGGTTCGTTCTTTGAGGTCATCACTAACTATATTTATTGCTGTTAGCTTATCGATACCGGGGCTTGATTCTATTGCCGGGTCCAAAGACTCGATGCGACCTGTAAATAAATCTCTATCTGCACCCATATGCAAGTATAATTCGGCTCCATATACTTTTACCCCCTTATAGTATTGTTGGGCCTTTACATGAGTTATTCCTAAATTATCAGTAAGCGTTCTGGTAATTACCAATTCATCTTTTGGTTGAAAAAGTTGTGTAGTTGCTTTTGTCGATTCGAAAAACGAATAGAAATGTTCTGCGGTTGTTTCAGCTTTTGTCGATTTTAATTTACTACTTGCCCTCTCAAAGAAAATGGGAGATCCATTATCTGAAATCAGGTTTTGCACTGAATCATGATTGCTGATTTTGGGGACTTGCAGTGTTGTCGAAACGGGGAAGTTATAATTTGAGTTCAATACACCAGATTTCAAACTCCTATTATTTGAGATTGTTTTGAATGTGAAACCGCCGGGAGAATTATTCATCTGTGTTTTGGTACGGCTCTTGAAATTATTTCCCTGCTGAGCAAATGAAATAGTTGAAATGAGGAGCGCATATGAAAGAAGTATCAGTTTTTTCATGTTAATTAGGTTTGAGGGTATTTACCAATATTTTGTACAATTCTACAAGCTCAGGTGATTTAGAATTGTCGGTCCAGATAACTTTATGAATGTTGGCATTCGATTTTATATCAATGAAATAAGTCATATTACCTCTTTCATCAATTGATAGACTGTGAAACCCGATTTTTTTAATATGGTTTGAGATTTTTTTAATCTCTTTTCTTGAAATTTTATTTATTTTTTCTGGGATTGTATTTACAATTTTATAAACCTCACCGTTATTTTTTAAGAGATAATTGCTGCTTGCCCCGGTAAATCCACCACCACTCCCAAATGATATTTCAGTAAACATATTTGCTGATTCACTTCGGTTTTTTTTTGTGGCACAACTGATTACCAAAAACAGAAAACAGATTAGAACCGTAATTTTCAGTCTGCGTGAGGTTATATTATGCATGAGCTACAATTTGTTTAAAATAAAACTGAATGCTCCATTCTCTATAGTTTAGAGTTTGAAGCCGGACTGTTTTTTATTTATATTTTATCGATTTTTAGGTCGATTGAACACAAAACAAGATTGTAGAAGAAAATCTTTTATCTATAATTTGAATCCCTGCGGAAAGATTTTCAACATAAATATATAAAAATTTTTACACTGATCAATATTTATTGAAAAATGATGTGAATCGCATGTTCAAAAACTCAATTATTTCAATATTTCATTATTTCCTCATCCAATAAATTTAAAATCTATTTACTTGCAGCAAACAACAAAAAAGCGCCCCAACATGAAGCGCTTCCTAACCAAAATATAAAGGGCAGTAAGCTAGAACTTACCAAATTTTAATGTTATCCCGGTTGATAATCCATTAAGTGCGTGCTTATCAGTATCTGATAATAAAATATTTGAAGTGTGACGGTAATAAACACCCGCTGACATGCGCATAAATTTAATGAGATTAAATTCAAGTTCAATCCCAGGTTCAATTACAAAATAGGCATCGGCTTCATCTGAATAACGATCCCAGATATCGATATTCCAGTTATCGGCATGTGTGATTGCTCCGGCACCCATTAATAATGGGATTGAGATATGAATTGGTGAATTTGGGAAAAAGATATACTCGATCAAGAGCCCACCATATCCTCCGGCAATATCTGAAGTAGCATCATTATCGATGTTATTGAAATGAAGGTCATTGATAAATCCGTAGCCTGCAAAACCAATAGAGACTTTGTGATCAATGATCCAACCACCACGAACACCTGTAATGATTGTGTTTCCACCATCTATTTGTGAATAATTTACACTTAGACCACCATATCCACCATGACTTATGCGATCTTTATTAAAAATAGTTTTGTATTCCTCCGAATTGTTTTGAGAGATAAGACTTATGCTGGCAATAAGAAACAGCGAGATTGTAATTATTTTTTTCATTTTTCGATTGAATTAATTTTATTTTGATTTTAATAACGATTGATGGAGTGATTAACCTTAAACTGAAATGACTCCTTTAATTATTTGTTTTAGATGTGACGAACCTTACCTGATCCGGAAATATGTGTAGTTATGCTTGGGTTTCCATCGTAATAAACGGTTCCACTTCCTGAAATTCGGGCATCCAAGGTTTCGCTGACATAGATATACATTTTACCTGAACCGGAAATATTTGCCATACAATGATTCTGAATCAGATCCTGCGCATGAATATCACCCGACCCACTGATCGATAATTTTGAATTAATGGTTGTTCCTTCCATATTTATACTTCCTGAACCTGAAATGCTTGCATATAAATCATTAACATTCATATTTAAATAGATCGAACCGGATCCGGATAAGTTCACATCCATCTCAGTGGTTTGCACTTCATCGCAACTTACGATTCCTGAGCCATCCAGCTCTAATTTGTTCAGATCATCCGTTGTAACGGTGATAATAATCGGGTAATTTACATTTAAACAACGATTGTTATAGGTGTCAATAATCAGGTTGTTTCCTGATACACGGGTTTTGATATAGTTTTGAAGGTTTGATTCGGCCTCAACCACTACCTCGTTTGTAGTTCCCTGTATGATTCTAACTTCGAATGATCCTCTTGAAATTACTCCGGTGAAGGATGGCAAATTTCTGTTTTCGGTAGTGAGGTGATTATTTCCATCAATACAGTTTATTAGATCTAAACATGAAGTCAGACTTAAGCTAGCCGTAATCAGTATGATTGTTAAGAGTTGATTTTTAATTTTCATTTTTTTGTTTTTTATTGTTTTTTGCTTTTTTAGTTTTGTTTTCTCTTAATGACAAAACTTTTATAAAAAGGTTGCAAAAAAATAAAAATTTATTTTTTATCTGTTGATTAGTTTGATGCTCCCTGATTTTTGGCTAATGGTTACATAAGCTTTTACATTCGGATTATCGCCCGAAATCGCGGTTAAATGACTTTCTTCTTTATCTGCATTAACATAATCATCTTTAAGGTTTTTGTAAATGGTAGGCAGGCTAATTTGGGTTTTTTTAGTGTAAATTAAATCAAGTTTAAAAAATGAATTTTTTTCGAAAGTAGAGGAAATATCCGTATTGCCTGAATTAATATTCATAAACTCGAATTCATTGCTTACCTCTTCAATTATCAGATCTCCAAAAGCGGTTTCCAGAAAAAGATGATCATGCAGTTTTTCAATACTTACATAACTAAGAGATGTTTCGCCACTTATCGCATTTAACTCACCAAGATATAATTTGTCACGTTTTGAGTTTAGTTTAATTGTTTTTATTTGTTCGCAGTTGAAGGTTGACGACTTACTTTCAAGGGTCAGATTATCGATTGAATTTACCCTGAGATCAGCATAATTGATGAGTATCCGTGAGGCATTGATGGTTTTGATACTGGCATTGCCGTTGCTGAATTCTAATTGAAGAAAACCTGAAAAATTATTTGCTTTTAAATCCCCATTTGAAATGATAAGATCGGTTTTTGCAATCCGATCGGTTAAGAAAACATTGCCGAATTTATTGGTGATTTTTAGCGCGGTTTTTTCAGGCAAATAAACAGTATAATCAATACGGGTATCATTCCCGCCTTTAAGAATTGAACTTGTCAAATCTGAAATATCGGACCAGATTTTATTCTTTTCACTTTTAAAATTAGTATTGGCAACAACGTAATATTGATTCGTACTGAAATCAACATCGATATTATCAAATGTACCGCTCACTTTCGACAGTTTGTTCCCGCTAACATGAATGGCAATTTCAAATTTTACCGAGTCCTTTTCCCAATTTACTACCTGAACGTTCCCATATTTATTGCTGATTTGAATTTCAGTATTTTCATAAATGGGGTATGTTTTTTCAATGGTTCTGTTTCGTTCAAAATCTTGAGCATTTATCGTCTGAGAAAACAATAAGATCAGAGCTGTTATAAAAATACTAGATTTCATGTTGTATGTTGTTTTTGTCATTGTTATCATTCTTTAATGCAAGTAAAATGTCTTCCAAAATAGATAGCTTTTGTCGGTAGTTTTGGATCATTGCTTCAATAATAATTTCGTTCGATGCTTCATCTTTTAAATCTTTTTGTAATTCCGATAAACGCTTGTCCACTTCTTGAAATTCAAGTTTAAGTTCTCTCCTTAATTCCGGGAAATCTTTGGTTAATTCCGAAACTTCTTTTTCTTTGTTCACAATCATGGATGCATAATAAGCTTTGGCTTCAAAAAAGTTTTTAGCATTTTCAATTTGAACAGGATCTGCATACTCGAGCAATAAAGCAGCTTGTTTATTTTCATAACGATAATCATGATAATAGTATGATAAAATAAAAATTACAATTACCGCTGCCGCTCTGTAAATCACCTTTTGAAATGAAAATGACCTGGTCGGTTTGATGTTTTTCTGCACCTGTGCCCAGAGGGCAGGGTCGGGGGTGAAATCATCGAAGCCATCACGGTTTTCGCTTACAAATTTTTCGAGATCGTCTGTTTTCATGATAATTGGTATTGTAAATATTCTTTAACCTTATTTTTAGCCCGCATATATTGCGATTTTGAATTGGATTCACTGATGTTCAAAATCTGAGAAATCTCTTTATGATCATAACCTTCCAGCAAATACAAGGAGAAAATTATTTTACTTCCCTTCGGCAACTCCTCCATGGCCCTCTTAACATTTTCGATACTGAGCCCGGCACGGTATTCAGCGGTTTCTTCCTCAACTGTTTCAAAATGGGTGACTTCATCAAAATATTGCAAATCGGTTTTTCTGCGCTTCATTTCATTGATGCATTTATTGATGACGATGCGTTTGAGCCAACTCCCAAAATTCGATTCATACCTGAAAGAATCAAGCTTTTTAAATGCTTCCGTAAAAGCTTCCTGGAGCATATCCTCGGCTTCAGTCCGGTTATTCATTATCCGATAGCTAATGTTAAACATCGCTTTAGCGTATAATTGATATAACTGATACTGGGCTCTTGGATTACCCTGTTTACTTAGTTCTATTACTTCCCGGTGAAGCTCCATCAAATTAGCCAGTAATTAGTTTTTGCCCTTTTCAATTCTAATGACAAGATAAAAATACAAAGGTTGCAATTTATTGGAAATTTAATAAAAAAGATTTGGTAATGGGATAGGTAAATTATTAATAACGTGAGTTCGGTACAAGAAAACATTAAAATACAAAATTTTTATATCATAAGCATGTTAATAAATTAAGATATAAGAGGTTAGATAGAAGATATTAGACAAAAGAAGTTTCAGATTCCATGGTCTAACTTCTAATGTCTAACGTCTTATTGGCTCAATAGGCTAAATTTCAAATATACTGATCCTGTTTCATGAGAAATGCTTAGATCGAACTGAGGTTAATAGGATGACTTCAGGCTGAGAAATGCTTCTTGGCCCCTACCAGTTTTTCATAACCATTAATTTGTGCAGATATCCTGAAGGAATTGGATTTCTTAATCAGATATAAGAAAATGGAACAATGCTTAAAGGTATTTGCTTATTAAATTAATTAATTCTTTTGCTTTTATTGGTTTCGTAATATAATCGTTGCATCCAGATTCTATAGCCATATCTCTGGTCCCCGAGAGGGCAAATGCTGTTTGGGCAATAATAATTACTTCTTTATTAAAATGGCGTATTTGTTTAGTGGCCTCATGTCCGTCCATAATGGGCATTCCCAGATCCATCAATATTAAGTCAAGTGCAGGGTGGTCCCGACATGTTTTAACGGCTGCTGCACCATCATGTGCAATTAAAATTTCCTTACAATAATCTTTGAGAACAATCTTAGTGTACATTTCGGATGTCTCATCATCTTCGACAAGCAGCACTTTCAATCCTTTAAATTTAATTTTTTCTTTGAGAGCTTCGTAATCTAATTCAACATTAGGTTTTTCGTTTGAAATCGTATCACGAGGAATCGTGAAATAAAAACTGGAACCTTTACCAGGTTCACTTTCTAACCAAATATCCCCACCGAGCATATTCACATAGGCCTTGCTGATGGACAATCCCAATCCTGATCCTTCAAGGCCTGCCGAAATAGAATCTTCAACCTGAACAAACCTGTCGAAAACAGTTTCTTGTTTAGAAGGATGAATTCCGATACCGGTATCTTTGACAAAAACCTCAAAGAAGTTTCCTTTACTGGTAAATCCAATCTCAATCTTACCACTTTTTGTGAATTTAATAGCATTCTTTGTGAGATTGGTTAGGACCGCGTATAGTTTTTCACGGTCGGTTTGGATGTCGCTTTCATTTTTCGAAATTATATTATGAACGTTGACCAAACTTATTCCCTTTCGTTCTGCCTCAGGTTTGAAAAAAGTATAAATATATTCTAATTGGTCCTTGATGTTCGTTTCTGATAATTTAACTTCCATCTGACCGGCTTCTATTTTCGAAATATCTATTAAATCGTTAATTATATTTAGCATCCGTTGTCCACTCTTTTCAATGATACCAATGTATTTCTGCTGATCTTGGATCAAGAGTAAGGGTTCATTAAGCAAACTTGCAAATCCTAAGATACCATTCATTGGCGTTCGTATTTCGTGACTCATGTTCGCCAGAAAGGCAGATTTTAAACGATCGTTCTCCTCAGCTTTTTTGATTGCTTTTTGGAGTTGATCATTTAGTTCAGTAATTCTTTCATTCTCCAATTCCGTTTCACGGCTTTTTCTTAAGTCGTCTACCATCATATTGAAACCAATGGCAAGTGCATCCATATGATTGTTTTCTTCCGAGACTTCAAGCTGAACCGATAAATCACCTTGGGCCACTTTCATTACACCTTCAATAATCTCATCAATCCTGTTTTCTATTTCTTCTTTGTTCATTCCTTTGATTGTCAATAATTAATCTATAATAGTTTAAATTCCACTAGAATATTAAAGGTTATTCTGATAACCAAATCATCGCCTCTTCCTTTGTTTTGAAAAATCGTTGGTTGGTCAATGAAGATCTTCCTATGACAAATGAGGCTATCACTCTGGAAACGGGAGAAAGGCCAAAAATGGCCACCTTACTTGTGTGTTCATTTTCACTAAGTTGTTTCCAAATTAACCTGGCTTCTGGTGCATTCTTCCCACTTTTATTGACATCGATCAGATAACTTATTTTCCCTTCAATTGTGGAAGCTAATTTAAAGTGGTTTTCTTGATGCAGTCGAGCTATTTCGGCAGTCTGTTCACCGAAAGCCTTAACAAATATAATGTTTCCTTCATAAAAAAAAGTTTCATTTGTCCCTATCATAATAGGCATTTTATCTTTCTGTTTCATATTCAGTTTTTGTTCATGATGATTTTATGTGTAATAAAGTCAAGTCGTGTTAAAAGCGGAAAAAAATACATACAACATACTCAAAGTAAGTGTATTTTTCACAAATACAACAAAATACTACTTAATAAATTGATTTGGTTATCAAACTGAATGGGATGTACACAAATATAATAAAATTATTAATGGCTCGGCTTTTAATTTTAAAAACGTTTCTACCATTTGTACTTCTCAGATTTTCCTTCCAGTGAAATGTTTTTGTTAAGTCTTACTTGCATCAAACAATGTTTGCAGTCAAACGTTAACAAGTATTTCCGGTTCTGATCCTCCAAATAAAGTGGTTCGGGCAGGGTTTTTTTGGCAAGCTGAAGTTTTTCACAAAATCCCAATTCATGTTTGATGCAATAACGAGTGGTCATCAGCAGTTGATCTTCTTTCACCGTGCTGATTTCCAATGCTTCTTCCAGATTTTCAACCCCATGCTCCTTGTAAAACAGGATTGCTTTTTGGTTCGAGATATTTTCAGAAAACCCAACCTTGGTATGACTAAATTTTGGACTCTTCCTTTCTGCCTTTGAATTATTTCGTGCAAAAGTTAAAATACGAAGCTTTTCATGTTTCTCAAAAAGCGTCCTGCGAATTTCATTCAATTCGGAAATACGAATGAAATAGTCCGTTTCGTAATCAATTAACACTTCTTTTATATCGAACATTGAACTTCCGGCTTTAGCAAGCTGAATAACAAGATTTTTTGCTGCTTGTTCCGGATCTTTTGCAATTTCGGGTAAAGGGTTAACTATATGAACAGTGTTCAGATGATCCTCGTCGCAAAGTTTAAATTCAAGTTGCTTATCTTGCTCTGTGACATTTATGGTGGCACTTACTTTTCGTATTGAATTATCTGCTTCCAGAATTTTATTGAACTCATGGTCGTAGTTACGGTAAAGTTCGGTTCCGTGGCTAAGGTGCGAAAGCTCATTTACAACTATTTTTTTATCAAGCACTTTTTCGACCCTGAACCCGATCAAATCGTCCTTAAAAATAAAACACAAGCCATCTCCATTGTGTAATATTTCATTCGTGGTCACGGTGATAAAGTCCGAACCCACCTGATCAACGATTCCTAATTTTTTGCCCATCGATTTAGGCGAATATTTGTTGATTAGATTTTTTTTGCGTCCCGATAAGAAATAATTTGTACCTCCTCTGCTAAAGCTCTTTTCAGGATCAGGTTCAAAGCTGATTTGAGTTTTTCCGGATGAGGGTTTTTTATAATCGGATCCCGAGGCAAAAATTTCATCCAGTTTTCTTCGGTAATAGCTGACCACATTCTTTACATAATTGCCTTCTTTTAACCTTCCTTCAATTTTCAGATTTGTGATTCCGGCATCGATCAATTCTTTCAAATGATTACTCAGATTCAGGTCCTTAAGAGAAAGCAAATGGCTGTTCAATATAATTTTATTGCCTTCTCCATCAATCAGGTTATAGGGGTGGCCACACATTTGGGCGCACATGCCCCTGTTTGCACTTCTCCCGGTAACAGCCTGACTGAAATAGCATTGTCCACTCAAGCTTACACATAAGGAACCGTGAACGAAAAATTCCAATGCTGTTTTTGTTTGGCTTCTGATGTTTCGGATTTCATTGAGCGAAAGTTCACGTGCAAGTACGATGCGTTCGAATCCCAGTTCATCAAAAAAGCGGATCCGTTCGGGATCATAATTATTGGTTTGTGTACTGGCGTGCAGTGGGATGGGAGGGAGCTTCATCCGTAAAATCCCCATGTCCTGAATAATTAGCGCATCAGCTCCTGCATGATAAATCTGATGGATCAGCTTTTCGGCTTCTTCCAATTCATGATCGTACAAAATGGTATTCAGGGTGACAAAAACCTTCGCTTTGTATTTATGCGCATACTGGACCAGTGTTTCGATATCTGCCACCGAATTAGCCGCGGCTGCCCTTGCCCCAAAGCGATCGGCTCCAATATAAACTGCATCAGCACCATAGTTGATAGCAACTATGCCCGATTGCAAATTCTTCGCGGGTGCTAAAAGTTCAATTGCGTTCATCTCAAATAAAAGGGCAAATATACAAAGCTTTTATATCCATATGCTTTTGTGGGAATTCATTCAGTCGAGGCAAATTTTAATGAGTCTTGTACCCCTCTGTCAGTCATTCGACTGACATCTCGCCTAAATAGGGGAGATTAAGAGGAAATCCCGAAGCAAAGCTTCGAGGAATTTTCTTGATTAAACCAGCGTTTTAAAATAGGCCGGAATTTCGGCTTCAAAACTCATTTCCTTTTTTGTAAAGGGATGTGAGATTTTCAGCGAAGCGGCATGCAGTGCCAGTCGTTTAATTCCTTTTTCAGGGATTCCATAGATTTTGTCGCCCACTACAGGATTCCCTTTTTCTGAAAAATGCACACGGATTTGATTTTTTCGGCCTGTCATCAGCGCGATTTCAAGCAAACTGTATTTCCCTGATGCTTTAATGACCTTGTATTCTGTTTGCGATAATTTCCCTTTTTCAGGATCATGAACCGAATAAACCCTGTGTGCAGCATTTTCGAGCAAATAGGAAGTGATTATGCCTTCTTTTTCCTTTAGCAAGCCATGAACTACCGCAAAATATTTTTTACTAAAACTATTCCAATTATCCTGCAAATAACGCTTTGCATTTTCGTTTTTAGCAAAAACCAGGATTCCTGAAGTGTCCCTATCTAGGCGATGCACGATGAATACACGGTTTTTTGATTTTGGATTGCCTTTCCTCACATAATCATTCAACAAAAAATATGCGGTTTTTTCTTTTTCTCTGTCGGTACTGATGGTTAACAGGCCATGCTCTTTATTTACGACCAAAATATCCAGATCCTCATAAAGAATGCTGAGACCCTTGGGTTGGTGTTTTTTGGAAGGGCCTTTAAATGATGGGGTTATTTCTTGCATATTGAACAAATATAAGAAGAAATGTGATGGATTTTTGTAGTTAATTTATTTAGCTTTGATTAGATTTCGGTAAGAGTGACATAAATAATTATTTGTTTCCCGCGACCATAATATTTTGCACCTTATTGTTTTTTCTTAATCATCATGGAATTATATCATTGGGGTTCATATTCATAGGGCAACCAATCTGCGATTCGCTGATTTGCCATTTCACCTCTCCATTTTACTCCGGAAGGATCAAAATATCCATTTGCTTCAAAGTAAACGTACTTTTCACAAAATTCAAGATAGCTGATGAAATTATGATACACTATTTCTAAAAATTCTGGATAACTTATAAATTTTGTATTATCCCCATCTTCGGATACGATTTCTTCATACTTAAGGTTTTTAGTATTGTGACTGTTTACGGTGAATTCATTCAGTTTCAAATTATCCGTCCAAAGTGATCTCAGAAAATGTCCTCTTGATCCCAAATAAGTTTTTTTTCTTTTAAATTCAAGGAATTCCTTTGTAGCTTCATCGCTTAATTCCTCATCAAAGATGATGTTTCCGTAAAAAAAGGTTGTCCTGTTTTTTCTGTCATGTTCAAAATTATCAAGAAAATAAGTGACCCTATAGCCTAAGGCCCTGTTGTCGATAATGATTGGTTTTGACGCGTAAGCTCTCAAGGTATCGCCATCCGAATGATAATCGAACTTAATATCGTTTTCATTTAAAATGATGCATTTTTTTGCATTACGTGTGGTTCCAAGAAACTCGTTTGTGAATATTTTTAAATTTGCTTTTCGCTGCCTGACAAGTGATTTAGCTTTGATGTTAACTTCATCCAATCTAATTGCCTTGGGGTTAAGGTAAATTTTGAGTGGCTGGTTGCTTGAGAAATCAGCAAGTGTAACAGAATAATATCCTGTAGCACTTATGGTGATCGGCATAGAAATATATTTTGAGATATCCAGCTCAAAATTCCCATCCACATCGGAGATGGTGCCCACAAATGTTCCGTTAAAATAGATTGATGCATACAGGATGGTACTATCGGTTTGCCTGTCTAAAATAGTTCCTCTAATGGTTTGATTATAAACTACAGAATCGAGATGGAAGAAGAGAATTAATAAAATGAGTTTTCGCATGGCAGGTCAATTTATTGAATTGCTTTTCTATTTTTATTCTTTTAAATACTGAACACCCAGCAATGGCTTACAGCCCGGTGATAGGCGTACTCCGTCAGTTAATTACTGACGGAGCAGTTTGCATGATTCTCACCATGCCTTCTGTTTCATTCAATGAATGATCAGTCAAATATAACGAATCTTTCCGATCGAAATATTGTCGATTCATGCCATGTCATGCTAATTTCTTACCTTATTGTTTTATCAATGTTATCCCGTTCAAATCTGCTTTGCCATTTTTCAAGAATGCATAAGTTAAACTATCCGCTTTACAATCAACAAATCGGACCCGTTTCAATTTCTTGTTGTTTTTAAAAAAGGTGTTAATGAGCGTTGCATTTTGAAATGTAACTCCCGTAAATGCGCAGTTTTCAAAAAAGCAGTCTACTATTTTACCTTCGAAAACGATATCGGCAATCTGCATTTCATTAAAGGAAGTACTATTCCACACCGCATTCGTAATTATATTATTCCCGAAACCTCCATATTTAAATTCCACTCCGGTAAAATCGGCACCGGAGAAATCGCAACCTTCGATATAGCTCTTTACAAATCCAGTTTCTTTCAGTGAACAGTTCTTAAATATATTGTTGGCTAAGTTGGAACGCTGAATATTGCTGCTATTGATATTGGAATTTGAAAAGTCACAGCTTTCAATATTATTGCTTTTGAGAAGAAGTCCCGACATTTCCGAACCGACAAACAGGCATCGCTGCATATTGGAAAAGCTGAATTTTTCCTGTAGGTTTTTTAACCCCGAAAAGTCAGCGTCCACCAGATTTGCAAGTGACATATCCCACCTGTGTCTTTTCTTCTGTTCTCCAAATTGTAAGTCGTCAGTTTTAGAACCTATTTCAGTAGAAATAGAATGGAAGCTGCCTGAAAAATAATTAAGGTCAACGCCAAGAATTCCGGCCAGACGGTTTAATGTCGTGATATCTGGCATGGATTCCCCACGCTCCCATTTCCCAACAGCTTGGGCACTAATAAATAAACTATCGGCAAGTTGCGCTTGTGAAATATTTAGTTTCTTTCTTGCTTCGGCAATTTTATTGCCAATCATCTTTGTTTCCATTTGTGTCATATTTTATTATTATTTAATACGACAAAGATATTTTACTTCATTTCCGGTATCCATCAAAATACAGCTACAAATAGTTGTAATTACGCTACTTATAGTTGCTTTATAACCACTATCGGTAGTTATTTTCAAGGCATTTGGATATCGATCCATTCTATTAGTTTTTGTTTGCAAAAATATCGTTAGGTGTCAGATCCTGAAATACAACTTAAGGTTAAACAATTCATTCAGTTACCTTTTTAAATATCCTTGGATGTGAACCCTAAAGATAAATGTAATTTTTTAGCCTTGTAAATTTGAATTGAACTTTTTAATGTATGCTTTGCAATTTCCGTTCTAAAAAAAGTATCGCGTTTATTTTGCTTCTTTTTAAGGTTACTGGCATAGACTACAAAATCGTCTGCCGAGAGCTGTAAGTCAAATACAATATGCCAATTGTTAATTGACAGTTATTTTTCATTAATGATATATTTGTCAAGTCTGTCTAAGAATCGTTCGTCTGTCATACCTGTCCGATTAAACATTATCACACTTCCAATACCTGATTTGGGATAAATTCTGATTTCACAATAATAACCACCTCCGCCACCAGCGTGAGCAAAATACTGTGTGCCGTTCAATTGTCCGCTAAACCAAGATAAACACATCCCTGTTGCTTTGTTATCGCTGGTATAATTTTCGGTGAAAAGCATTTTTTTGTACTCATCTGTCAGGAGTTTGCAATCAGGCTTCAAGAGTTCCTGAATGTATTTTACAAAAGAATTTGAAGTTCCGATTAAGCCACCATACGAAGTTCCATTTACATAATTGTCTTTAAAGGAATCCCATTTTCCTTCAGTTTTATCCATATACTTTGACTTGTCAATAAATAAACCTAAAATGGCATTCGAGAAGCTGTATTTTTTATGATACCCTTTTGCATGCCGCATAGGTTCGGTTATGGTAAAATCCAATTCGTTTGCTTTGATGTTCAACGGTTTAAAAATATGTTCCCGAATATAATCTTCATAACTTAAACCAGAAACTCTTTCAATAATTTGTCCAAGTAAAACATACCCCAGATTAGAATAAGCATATTTTTTGTTTGGTTTTGATTTAGTCTTATTTTTTTTGATAAAAATTCGCCTGAAAAAGCCATCCCTGTCGAAATTTTTGTTTTCCTCCGCCAAATGTATCCAGCTTAAAGGAATAGGATTTGGAATACCTGCTGAATGCGTCATCAGTTGCCTTATGGTAATTTCTGCAGAATAGGGAAATTCCGGTAAATATTTTATTACCGGTTGATCAATATTAAGTTTTTTCTGTTCCGCTAACTGCATGACTGCTATTGTTGTAAAGGTCTTGGTTACAGAATAGGCATGATAAGATGTACGCTCGTTGGTCTTTATTTGATTTTTTATATCGGCAAATCCAAGCTGAAATCTTTGAATGATACTGTCTTTATTAAAAATGGCGTATTGAACAGAAGGTGCTTTATCCTGCCAAATTTGCTTAATTAAAGTATGGTCTATTTCATTCATGGTATATTTTGTTGTTTGTAAGTTGCTAGAATTGAGTAATAAAACTGACAGAAATATTATGGTGAATGCTTTCATAATTTAGAGGTAGGCTCGACAATAAATGCAGGCGCTTTGTTTCAAGTAAGTTTTCGATTAACAAATTATACCAACGTTTACTGAATTACAGTTGTTTACAATCGGATTAAAGCGCTTACATTTATTGTTTATAGGCTGCCGCACTTCTTTATGATCTTTCTATTCTTGAATTTTACATCCGTGATTCGTATTTTTTAATTGAATTTCCATTGCATGTCCATCAATTAAGGCCCAATGTCCAATAATTTGATTGTCCGCGAGTTTAATATATCTGTACCCAACAGTACAAATTTCTTTTCCCGAAGGTTCAATATCCCTCCATTTACCAATGTGTTTCAGGTGCATTCTTATTTTGACCATTACTTTATTATCTTCACAAACCATTTCTTCAATGAGTGTTTTATGATCAAAAGCTTTACCAGTTTCTTTGATCCAAATCTTGAGACCTTCTTTATTTGTTGGTAAAATATCCGGCAATGAATGGTCGACAAAATCAGGATGAATATATT
>PHDM01000085.1:15634-17526 GCA_002840985.1 Bacteroidetes bacterium HGW-Bacteroidetes-17 | reverse complement strand
GGGATTTTTATGGTCACAAAAACCAGTTGTATAAGAATTGCGGACAGAAATAAATCAATGTCTGATTTACCATTCACAATGAACGAATCCGAATCAAAATTCAAATAGCTTTTAAAAAGGACATACCCCGCCCAAAAAGCCATATGATATAGAATTCTTTTATTCATAAATCAAATTTATGAAATACTATTTTGCAAAATTTATAAAAAAAGCAAGAGGCTGTTAACTTCCTACAAAAATCACTTAACTACTCACCAATGCCATTTGTGTGCTTTTTTATGTTTTAATTAGGTGTCAACTGGCTATCGATAGAATTCGAAAAAATGACAACTCATTTCATTTATTTTCGTGTGCAAATTTAATGATGAAGATATGATTTTACGTATGTCCCAAATAGCGATCTCAATGCTGTTTACCATCAGTTTGGCTGCCCAAATGAAAATTAACCTGATTGATGTTCCTAGTACTCCCGAACTTTTCGAATCATGTAATCTATCTACCGGAATGAGCGAGCGGGATTTTGCTTTATCTCCGGACGGCACGGAAATATTCTATACCCTTCAATCACCGCAAGGCATTTTTCATACCATACTATATTCCAGGAAGGATAGCAACGGAAGATGGACAAATCCTGAAGTAGCGCCATTTACAAGTAATTTCAGTGACCTTGAACCTGCCTTTTCTCCTGATGGTTCAGCATTATTTTTTTCATCCAATAGGCCAACAAATGGTACTGAAATAAAAGATTTTGATATCTGGATGGTTAAAAAAAAGAATGGCAAGTGGGGAAACCCCACAAATATTGGTGCTCCGGTAAATACAGAAGCCGATGAGTTTTATCCATCGATAACAAAATCAGGCAATCTATATTTCACCGCCGCATATAAAACTGCCATTGGTAAAGAAGATATTTATGTTTCACACAGGAATGATGGGAAATATCTAGAACCTGTTCCATTGGATAGTGCTATTAACACCGTGACTTATGAGTTTAACGCATTTGTATCTCCAGAAGAGGACTTTATCATTTTCACCTCTTATGGAAGAAAAGATGATATGGGTCGTGGTGATTTATACATGAGCATAAAAGACAATCAGGGGAATTGGATTCCAGCAAAACATTTGGAGCTTGTTAACTCTAATACACTGGATTATTGTCCATTCGTAAGTTTTGATAAAAAGGGTCTGTTTTTCACGAGTGAAAAAGTAAATCTAAAGAAATCATATACAGATAAAAAGGCTAACCTTAAGGATTTAGTTAAATCATTTACATCGCCACAAAATGGTGGAGGAGATATTTATTGGGTGTCATTTACTGAAATACTAAAACAATTTTAATCGAATTTCCAGACATTTATTATGAAACACAAGTTATGAACTATATGAAATTAAACAGCATTTTAATCCTTCTTTGTGTTGGATTTTTTCTAGGAGCCTATGGGCAACAATACGAGCCGAATATCGATGCATTAGCGGCACCCATAAAAAATCAAAAGAAATCTAAAATAATGATTTTGGGAACCTTTCATTTTAACGATGGAGGGAATGATGCCTATAAGCCAAAATTCTCAATGGATATAAATTCTGAAAAGAAACAACAAGAAGTTCAAGAATTAGTTCAGGTCCTTGTAAAATTTAATCCGACTAAAGTTGCTATTGAAAGTATGCCAGATCGGCAGACGTTTCATGATTCATTGTATTCTGAATTTTTAAACAATCGGTATAAGCTTGGAAGAAATGAAATTTTTCAAGTTAGTTATAGATTGGCCAAATTGATGAATCATTCAAAATTGTATAGTATAGATGCTCCAGCCAGAGAATACAACATTGAAATAGATGAAGATAGTTTATTAACAGCTAATCATCAGGAAAAGTATGCAGATAAAATTTAT
>PHDM01000085.1:0-15553 GCA_002840985.1 Bacteroidetes bacterium HGW-Bacteroidetes-17 | reverse complement strand
TTAACTTATGCTAATAACCCTGAAAGATTGCGTTTAGGACTAGGACATTATTTGATAGGAAATATTAAAGTTAGTGCCGATGGGTATTATCCGGGAGCAGATGGAGCAACAGCATGGTGGAATCGAAATCTTCGAATTTTCTCAAATATTTTACAATTAGCGTCAGAATCTGATGAAGAACGGATTTTTGTCATGATTGGTGCCGGGCATTTACAGATTCTTCGTTTTTTGGCTTTGTCTTGTCCAGAAATAGAATTTGTAGATGCTTATGATTATTTGAAGAAAAAGTAATTATTATTTTTTATTAGTTAATAAAACATTTTAACACAAGCGCCTTTGGATGAATCATCCTAGGTTAATAATATTAATAATAGAAATGATGTTTAAAGGATTAAATTTTTTTTGTAGCATAACTAGTATCTGTACTCTTATTGGGGTTTTTGTTTTTGGAATAGCTAAAGCGCAAAATTGTGATCACCTAAAGATGGATATTCGATTTGATGAAAACATATTGAAAATGGAAGCTTTGTATCATCACAAAATAGGTGATTCCAGTGATTCTCTGTTTTTTATACTTAATCCTGATGTGGATTCTCTTAAAATCCAGGGTGTAAACCTAAATAACTTCCTTATTCATGAAAAGCAAAATCGCCCTTTTCCTTATTTAAAATTGAACTTTAATAGAGTATTAATTAAAGGTGAAATTATTGACTTGCATTTTTCTTATCAAATAGATTTGGTTAAACAAAATCATCTTAATTCTGATTGGATAGAGTTGAATCTCGACAAGTTTTGGTTTCCAAACCATAATGATATTGATAATAAGTTCACCTATGAATTAAATATTGCTGGATTGCCTTCTGATTTTACGCTGATTAGTCATATTGATGCAGATATAAAGATTGACAATTCTAACAAAATTTTAATTCAAAAAAGAAGTCCAGACATCGAAGTACTTATTTTGGCAGGAAAAGATATGAGGAATTGGAAAGCTGATTCATCATCACAAATTACATTTATTGCTTCAAAGCATACGCCAGATTCACTTCTTCATTCTATGCATGAAAAAGTATTTCAAAGTATTAAGTTTATGAACGAATCTTTTGGAAAATCAAACCCTATCAAAGAGTTTAAGGTAGTTCTTAGAAATACTACAAAAAAGGAAATTGGATTTCAATTTGCAAGAAAAAATATGATAATTACTGCATCTGATTTTAATTCTTATGGAAATCTATCTCATGAGATTGCTCATTTTTGGTGGTTCGATGCTGATTTCATAAAGGAACCATGGATGAACGAATCCTTTGCTAATTATTCAATGTTTTTAGTTC
Source organism: Bacteroidetes bacterium HGW-Bacteroidetes-17 (assembly GCA_002840985.1). Classification (GTDB taxonomy): domain Bacteria; phylum Bacteroidota; class Bacteroidia; order Bacteroidales. The sequence continues at coordinate 14,222 of PHDM01000085.1, read as the reverse complement.
TTGAGCAATATGATCCAAGCACCTTCACAGAAATATTTAACAAATACAAAGAACTATCTTTTGATGCTCCAGCTGTAGATCAAGCAACTTTGTTCTCTGATGATGCCTACAATTCATATTATATTAAAGGATCCATTTTATTAAAAAGATTAGAATTAATAATTGGGAAAAGTAAAATGAATGAATTGCTGGAATTACGAATTACAAAAAGAATTAATAATACTGAAAAATTATTGAATGAATTAGAAATACTTACAGATCTAACAACTCGTAATTTGTTTAAACGTATGCTTCTTGAATAAAAACAATTAATATGAAATTATTAACAAAAAAAAACTTTATTGTATTTGTAGTATTTTTAAATGTAATGACGGCTGCTTGTCAAAAAGGACCGAACATTCCTAAAGATACCAATCTACCTGACACAAATTTACCGGATTCTACTAATATAGCAGATTCTGCTAAAACCATTCTTTTTGTCGGTAACAGTCTGACCTATACCAATGATCTACCGGACCTCGTTTCGATATTAGCCAGAGAGATGGGGATCAAGGTTTTGGCTGAGATGATCGCTTATCCGAACTATGCGCTTGAAGATCATTGGAATGATGGGCAATTGCAAAACTTACTTAATTTAAAACACTATGATTTTGTTATTATACAGCAGGGCCCTTCTTCACGGCAAGATGGAAGGACTTCTTTGGTCGATTATGGCGCAAAAATAAAAGCATTATGCGATAATCATAACACCAAACTGGCCTTTTTTATGGTATGGCCGGCATTTGCAAACTTAGAGTCAATTGATGGAGTGATAGACAATTACAGTAACGCGGCAACGGTTAATAATTCCCTATTATGCCCGGTCGGATACGTTTGGAAATATTATTTTTTAGAAACCAGTGACTATTCATATTACGGACCAGATATGTTTCATCCTTCATTAAAAGGCAGTCAAAATGCCGCTAAAATTATATTAGAAACCTTGTTCAAAAAGCCATGATTAGCAAAATTATTAATGAACGATTAAGATTAACGGGGTTCATTATTTTATTAGGAGTTCTGTTTTTATCTGGTAGTAAAAATAAGAAGGTTCAATTAAGCAAAAATATTTTAACTGTAAATGAAGTTATTGAAGCTTCCTTAAAACGCTTTCATGATTTTGAATTGCTGGAGAATGAGGAAAAGGATGCAATAAATAATTATAAGTTGAAAGCAATGGATGAATTGGATAATACTTGTTTTCTATTTTTTGATACAAATACAAACTTGCTTACAGAAATACATTTTCCAAACCCAATTGATGAGAATGAAATTATTAAAACTAAATTCTCAAATTGGAAAAAAATAAACAACCTGGTATTGCCATATCATGTTGAAATTAATCAAAATGGAAAAATCTACATTTTTGAATATACCGAGCTCATCCTTAATAGTCCTGAATTTAAATATAAAAATGTAATAACATGAAAACTCAATTAAACAAGGTATTTATTTTAATCGCATTGACTATGACAACAGTATTTTTTAACGGTTGTGCCAAATCCCCAGATTTTGAAGCAGAAAACCAAAAACTACTGGCCATACACAGAGCACAAAAGGATGCTCATTTAAATAAAGATGTTAAGCAATTTGTGAACCTATTTTCCAACCCCATGATTTCTATTAAACGAGGTTTAATCACTACGGTAACTCAAGATGCAGCGCTGGAGCGTTTTAAAAATTATTTCAACTCCGTTATAATTAAATCATGGGATGATATTGCAGCACCCGTTATTGATTTTTCAGAGGATGCGACCATGGCCTACATGGTAGTAGATAAGCTTGTGGTATTGACTTATGAAAATGAAGAAAATAGAACCATTGAAGAAACTACACATTTTGCTTGGGTATCTGTGTTTAAAAAACAGGAAGATGGAGAATGGAAAATTGTTTGTAACATTTCAACAAATGAACCCAAAGAAAATGAATAAACTATACAACACGCCATTCATGGGTAAAAACTTGCTTTCTGTATTTCTGGTTGACAATAATCGTAACAAATTTTAGCCCAAATTGTCTTTAATAAAAAACTAATTCAAATAGTATGAAAAGAATAGTCACACTTGCCTTTTTGTTTTTATATTTAAGTAATGGGTATGCCAATTCAAAATTAATTGATATGTCTGGTGTTAATTATTTTTGGCGCATTATAGGAAAACTCGAAAAAGACATTCAACCTTCGGAAGAAGAGTGGAAAGCAATGTTTAATTGTATAGGTTATAAGTCATTAAGAAATGATAAGGATATTCGATATAATATTGAATTGGTTTTTTCCCCGTCAAAAAAAGAAAAACTGGATGCTTCATTAGAAAAAGCAAATTATTGGTGGCAAAGGGACCTACTCCATTTAATTAAAGTTAAAGAAGAACAAATTGATTTAAAAAAATTTCAACAAGAAATAAATGTTGACAAGATTTTAAAAGATGCCCTCGAATTGGCCGAAACCTATTTGCCAAAAGGTACAACAAAGAAAAATCCACCTCCACCTATCCAGTTTGTCATTTTTTCGCCAGATGCCCGTGCCATGGGCGGAAATATCATTTTTGATTTAAAGTTCACTAAAGATATTGGCGAAACATTACTCATTAAAACACTTGCCCACGAAGCTCATCACCATTATTGCAATTTCTTACCTAAAACAATTGATCCTCCATCCGAAAATTCTCCTTATGATCCTATATATAGTACATTACGTCAATTACAATTAGAAGGAATTGCCGATTTATTAGACAAAAAAGAATATATTACATATCAAAAAAAAGATACGTCCAGTGGTTTTGTAAAAATGTGGGATGAAGCAAAATCGCTACAGTCACAAAAAATGAAAACACTTGATAGTATGCTAACTCAGATGGCAGAGGACACAACTGGGATGTATGAAACAGGAATGAAAGCATTTAGAATGTTTCCAATCAATTGCCACCCTAATGGCAATTATATGGCTGAGTTAATTTTAAAACATTATGGTAAAAAAGCAATTATTAAGACTATGAATAACCCCTTTGCCTTTTTCAGATTATACCATGATGTTTGTATAAAAGAAGAGGATGAATATGTTTTATCAGACGAAGCAATGGTGTTTTTAGAAAGGCTCGAAAAAATGTCAACGATAAATAATAAGTAACCATAATTACAAAAAGCAAAATGAAATTAACAATAATAATACTTCTATTCATATATACGGCAAACACCTTTTCCCAATCTTCTAATAATGAAAACTATATCGTTGGCAAAGGGATTGAAAAAATTATTCCTTCGGAAAGGAAGTATTTACAATTCACCGAAAATGAAAATGGATTAATAATTTTTCAGTCTATACTGACGAGAAAAATTGAAAATCTAGTCGTTGAGGGTACATCACAAATGTTAATTACCCAAACTTATCAAATGAATAAATTTATTGATGTAGATTCTAGTTATTGTAATCCAAAAACCTTACAACCATTGGCATATTTCACGGATATCCAATCGGAAGGACATAAAGAAAAAGTGAAGTTCACAGAAAAAGAAATTGAAAATACTATTATTTTTAAAGACAGTATAAGTAAAAGTATTAAAGACAATAAAGGGTTCTACAATGGTGTAATAATGGACGATATTATTGCAACCATGCCGTTAAAAACAAATACAAAATTTTCAGTAAAATTAGTAAATCCTGGCTTAAGATATTTTGAATATTTGAAAGAAATAGAAGTATTGGGCCAAGAAGAAATAGAAGTTGCTGGACTTGGCAAAATAAATTGTTGGAAAATTGTTGCCAACCGAGGGAAAAAAAATGAAACATTAGAATGGTATTCGGTAAAAAATCAAATACAAATAAAAAAGAAATATGATTTTAAAAATGGAAGAGTGTTTTATAGGATAATGCTTGCAAGTGGCTAACTAAATTGTATAAAAGTATTGTAATAAGTAAGAATGAGATTATCAAACAATAAAACTTCCCCAATAAAATTAGAATATGAACCTATCTAAAAATCAAACCCGTCTTTTAATTATTAGCAACATTTCTTGCTGGGTTCTTTTGTTTTCATTTTTTTTAATGGATTTCATTAATGGAGAAAATGAAAAATTTAAGGTAATAACTGCAGAAAGATTAAACATTGTTAATGAAGACGGCACCACAGTTATTGCCATTGCCAACAAGCAACGCATTGCTAATCCTGTATTCAACGGAAAATCATATCCAGTAAGATTATCTGAGGGAAGAGATCTGATGGCCGGAATGATTTTTTTTAATGAAGAAGGAGATGAAATGGGAGGTCTGGTTTTTAATAGTTTCAAAATGCCAAATGGTCGTACAGCAGGCATAGGACATCTATCTTTTGATAGATTTAAGGATAATCAGGTCATAAATCTTGAATATTCTGAAAATAAAAATGGCGTCAAATCCGGGCTTACATTTTACGATAGGCCCGGAGATGGTAGCTTTCCAAGAAGCCTTGATTTAATGAACGACTATTATTTTAATGAACTTACTAAAGAGCGCAAAAAGCAAATTGAGGATACCTTAAGAATCATGAAAGCTTCACGTGCTTTTGGTTCTGATAGATTATTTATTGGCAGCAATAATGAAATCCCTCAACTATCCATGAAAGATGTATTGGGCAATGAAAGGATTAAACTTTTTATTGACTCCTCTAATGTTGCAAAACTTCAATTTTTTGATGAAAACGGAATAATAATAGGCGAATTTCCAAATGAAAAATAAATTAAATAATAATAAATATGAAAATAAAAATATGGTTCATCACCTTATCAATAGCAATTCTCTTTTCATGTACATCTAATAAGAAAGAGGGGATACTTAAATCACCTTCTGAATATTTTCCTGAAGAAAGAGCAAAAATATTGGTAGTCGGAACGTTTCATTTCGCTTATCCTGATCTCGATGCAGTTAAAAGCAATGAAGATGATCGGATAGATGTATTAAAAGAGCCAAAAAAATCAGAGGTTACGGAACTTGTTAATTATATTAAAAAATTCAAACCCAACAAAATTGCCATCGAAGCAACTGAAAGTTGGAATGCAACTGAAAAATTAGCACGATATAAGCAAGGAGAGTTCAAAAATAACAGAGACGAAAGATATCAGATAGGCATGCGATTGGCTTCAGAATTAAATTTAGATACCCTTTACGGCATTGATGTAAATGCATTAGCAGATGATTTAGAAAAGATAGATTCTTCTTATACGGCAACTTTATTCAAAGATTTTGACTTTAAAAGTGACGACCCTTACAATAAAATGGTCTTTGATTGGATAGAAGCCGAAAACAAAGTGATCCCCAAAGTGAACCTTTTAAATTATTTAAAACACACCAATTCAAGGGAATACCACCAGTATGATTATGGTGTTTACTTGGTAGGTGATTTTAAATTACCCAATGCTAGAGGGGCAGACATCCTTTCTGTTTGGTGGTATAACAGAAATTTAAGAATATTCAGGAAGCTTCAGGAAATAACCGGGGGTAGTGAAGACCGAATTCTTTTAATATTTGGAAATGGTCATGCGGCAATTTTAAGAAGCCTTATCGAAGCATCCCCGGAATATGAGTTTATAGAATTTGATGACATTTCTAATAACTAATTTGAAAAATTAATAACTATGAAAAAAATCATAATTACTACAATAATAATTTTAATTCACTTTTTAGGATTGGCACAAGACTCAAACTGTAATTGCAATACAGTTTTTGATGATTTAATTCAAAAACTTGAAACAAATTACATTGGGTTTGCTCAAATGGAAAATCCAGAAAAAATTACAGCATATAATCAAAGAAAAAAGGAGTTTAAGGATATAGTTTCTAAAACTCAGGGAGAAAATTGTACAGCACTATTGCAAAAATTCTTAAGTTATTTTAAAGATGGTCATTTATTTGTGTATGAACAACCTAAATATTCTGAAAAAGAACTGGCAAAATTTAAGCTTGAAATCAAGGAAAATAAAGTCAATACCAACGCGCTAATGAATACCCTTGACCTCGAAAAAAATTGGATTGAAAAATCAAGGCTTGATGGCATTATTGGCACTTGGACAGACGGACAATCAGAATTTGTAATTATAAAAGATGAAGGGTACTATAAAGCTTATGTTCTAAATTCAAAGTTAGAATCAATAGATTCCGGTGAATTAAAAGCACAATTCAAAGCAACAGAAATAGGTTTTGAAGGAATGTTTTATTCAGACAATTATACTCCTAGATTTGCAGAAGGCAATATGTATAAAGAAGGAGCTTTGTTGGTGTTTACTGGCGCTAATTACTGGGGAAAGTTAGAACCTGAAAATAAGAGAGAAATAGCGATGCTTAATAAGCAGGAAGTAAATCTACCAACTATTCAAAAACTAGATGATGAAAACACCTTGTTTTCTATTCCTTCTTTTTTGGTCGACTCAGAAAAGTTCTTCAAAGTTCTTATGGACAATATTGACCTACTTAAAAATACAAAAAATTTGATATTTGACATAAGAGCAAATGTTGGCGGTAATGCCATTTATATGAGCTTTTTGGAATCGTATGCCACTCGGCCACTAGAAAGTAGTCAGGGATTGGTATTGGCTTCAGAGGAAACCAAACAATATTTTGAGAGACTTGCCAAAAACTCTCCGGAGGTTTATGAACCTGTGGTTAAAGCTATTGAAACCAATATGGGAAAAATTGTTGATGGACCAAAATATCCAGAGAAAATATTTCCTCCTTCCGAATTTAACATAAATAACGTGGCTATCTTAATGGATGAGGGCTGTATGAGTGCTGCAGAATCGTTTATCCTTCATTCTAAAAGCGCTAGTTCTAAAGTAACAACATTCGGAACCAACACGGCGGGAGTAATTGATTATACAAGTGTAAACACCATAAATCTAAAAAGCGGAAATCAAAATATATATTTTGGTTATCCAACAAGTACTTACCACAAAAACATTCCTGAAAATGGATATAATAATGGTGGTATTACTCCTGATGTGCCCATAAAATCTAAAGTAGAAGATAAAGTTCAATATATAATTAATTATTATAAACAACGAAATTAATCTTCAAACCGAAAAAGGACGACCCAGTAAATTAGTAACAGTCAACCTCAAGAACCAATGAACAAGGTACAATCAGTATTATTATTTATACTTTTTATATTAACCACTTGTAAAGAAGCATCACAAAAAGTGTCCTCGCAAACCACCAATGAAAACCAGGCATTATTATACCAAGAATAACCCATCTGCATTTTTCAGATTGTATCATGATGCATATAAAATTGAAGAGGAAGGATTTGTTTTGTCAAACAGAGCAATGGACTTTTTAGAAAGACGAGAGAAAATGTTAGCGATAAAAAATGAGTAACCTAAATTGTGAAAAAATACGCTGCTGGTTTGGAATTGAGAAGCGCACTCCGTTAGTTAACTACTGGCGGAGACGCCCATTCCTTTAGAGCTTTGACCATAAGTTCAAAAATTAAGTATCTCATGCTATCATTCAATACATCTTCACTACTAGATTCATTAAAAAAAGTAAAAAATAGTTTTGAGAATGTATCTGAAAAAGAAAGTATGATAAACTATTTTTCTCTTGCCTTACTGACAGTACAGGTAAGTATTTTAATCAATGCTGAAACTAATCTGTCAAATTTTAATATCAATTGCCTATAAGGATATGTTTTAATATTTTCAATTGGTTACTTAAATTTTTTACCTTGCATAGGTAAATTTATATTCTAAAAAAGATTTTCTGGAATAATTGAAGACATTGACAAATCCATTCAAGAACTAAATTCAAAAGAATAATGTATCGAAAAGACTATATTTTAAGAATGATTGAGATGCTTGCTGATTTAATCGCCGGAATTTTGGGACTAATAAAAAAAGGTGACTTTCAGCAAGCATCTCAGTCCCTTGAAAATGCTTACTATGACTTTTTGAAACAAGATGCAGCATTTTTTTCATCTATTCCTACAAATGAATTAACGAATAAGCTTCTGAAAGAGCATCATTTTACGAATGGTCATTTAGAAATTCTATCCGAGCTCTTTTACGCTCAAGCTGAATTATTTTATGCACAAAAAAATCAAATTGCCAGTCTTGATTTTTATGAGAAATCTTTGATTTTACTCAATTTTGTTATAAAAGAGTCGAATACATTTTCTATTGAAAAACAATCCAAAGTAACTTTAATTCAAAATCAAATTGTTAAAATAAATGGCAGTGTTCTTCCCTAATTTGTCTGGTCCTATAAGTGCATTTTGCGGCTTTTTAGGTTGCTTGTACGGAAACGCCTATCTGATGTTTGGGAACTGAGAGGCGCACTCCGTCAGTTAACTACTGGCGGAGCCCATCTACTCAATTGTGGTTCGTTTATTTAAATTCTCCCGAGTCTACCTCCTTAATAAATTTTATCAATCCATTGAAGTAGGTTTCCGGGTCGTCAAATTGGGAACAATGGCTTCCGTTTGTGGTTACACTTCTTCCGATTTGCACCTCCGTTGCCATCCACTCCAGATATTTTGGATCCATCGTGTCGTATTTCGCACCAATGATTAAGGTTGGTACTTTAATTTCTTTAAGCCGATCAGACACATCCCAATCTTTTAGGGAGGCATTACCGGTCATTCCAAATTCACTGTGGCCCTGCATGAAAACATAAATAGCCGGATTCAGATGCTCAAACATGAGGTTTATAGATTTTGGCCATTTTTCTAAAGGCATTCTCACAATATGTTGGGTATAATAATGATTCATTAACAGTTCGCTATATCTCGGATTGTTAAAATCCTCATGAGCTTCCATATCCATAATTTCCTTAAAAACATCAGGATTCATTTGCGGGCCTAAAACCTCATAGGCATAATTGGTATAAGCCGGAGCACTTGCCATCATATTTGAAATGATGAGCCCTTTTAGATTATCCTGATATTTTAAGGCGTATTCCATCGCCAAAATTCCACCCCACGATTGGCCGAGCAGGTAAAAATTGTCTTTGTTAAGGTTTAAGGCTATTCGGACCTGCTCCACTTCTTCTACAAAATGTTCGGTAGTCCAGAGTGTAGAATCGTTGGGTTTGTCGCTGTAATAGGAATCGAGTTGGTCGTAGTAAATGTATTCAATTTCTTCGTTGGGCAGATAGCCATCAAAATTACCAAATTCTTCATGAGTACCGCCAGGGCCGCCATGAAGCAGCAATACACGCATTTTAGGATTATTCCCCATACGTTTTGTGTAAACATTAAAAGTTCCTTTTGGAGTTTCGACAGGGATCATTTTAATGCCGCCGGTAATTTGGTCATCGCTGTTGGAATAATCAAAATAGCCGCTCTTTTCATCATTTGTGATGTTTTTTTTCTGATTATTTGTACAACTGATCATGAGCAATAGTATAAGCAGCAGTAGTGTAGTTTTAGGTTTCATAAATTTCTATTTTTAGTTTATTTACCATGTTTAATGAATCACAACGATTCGCCAATATGAGTAAGCTGTGATTTCTAAGCCACAAACCTGTCGGTCCGTTAAATTTTTTTAAATGTACAAACTTTTATTAAACCACTTACCCCAAGCTTAGCTGACATTTTAAATACCCCTGGAGTTATGTACCCTGATGAGACATGTAATCTTTTAGAATTGAAATTTCTGCTACCTATTTTGTAGCAATTTTTGTAATATCTAAACGAAAAAAATATAGTATGGATTTTGCTTATTGGGACTACGAAGGAGATTGAATTGTGCCTTTAGGCTCAGAATATGGGTAGAATGTTTATTTAACGTGTTTAACTTTCGTCCCGGACGGGACGGAAAACACGGCTTAACGATTCGATTTGCTGCCCACATTCAATCCCTGACGGGATTTTATTGTGAATATGCGTCATAAATGGACCAAAATTATTCAAGTACACCCGTATTAAAAAATCAACTCAGTAAAATCAGTTCTTCCAGAGGTGCTTTTTGAAAAGTGCGGAAAACAGGAAAAACATAGCGTGAATTTTGCATATTAGGCATGGACTGCAAGTCCGGCGGGGGTTGAAAAGTTCAAAAGCTCAAAAGTTTTATTATTTCAATATTTCAATATTTCAATTTCTCAGTATTTCAACATTTCACTATTAACTGTTAAAGTACTAAAGTTAAGCTGTGTAAAGCCATGGATCTCAATTGTTCAATTTTTAAAATTCACCAGTCTACTAATTTACCAATCCACTAATTAAGCTGCAGGTTATAAAGTCCTTTGGTTAAAATTTGAGGGGGGGTGTCGGATAATTCAATTTGGGTAAAGCCGTTTTGGGTAATTCCTATTTTTACGATCATCTGTTTAAAATAGTAGTTTTCGGCATCTTCTTTTTCTTTCACCAAAATATAAAAATCGTCTCCCGATTTTAAAAGTGCATCGTTGGGTACGGCCATGGCTTCGAACTGATTGCTGACCACTTCTACCATCATAAACATCCCATTTACAAAAGGTTCGTCATCGCCTTTGGCAATTTTTGCGATGCATTCAATGGTTTTCGTTTCAGGATCGATGGACCTGCCTGTTTGGCTCAAGGTGGCCGTAAAAATTTTATCGCTTACATCAGGGCTGTAAAAGCGCAGGATTTGACCTTTGTTCAGCTTTAAAATATCCTTTTCGTAAACATAAAATTGCAAATGAAGTTTGTTGATGTCCACAATTTCCATCAGTGTATTTTGCGGGTCGACCGACTGACCCAGGATGCAGTTTTGCTTTGAAATATAACCACTGATGGGTGCATGAATATTGAAGGTAGAAGTGATCTCGCCCGCTTCAAGTTGACCGGAATACAAATTCAATAATTCCAATCGTGATTTTAGTCCGCTATATTTGGCCAATGCACTGTGGTATGCACTTTCGATGGTGACGAATTCTTTTTGTGAGGCAATGTTTTCCCTGCTCAAAATGGTCATTCGATCATAATCAGCTTTCAGGCTTTTTAAACTAGCGCTAAGTTCCTTAAATTCCTGCTGAATCATAATTACTTCATTGCCTTCAATGCTGCACAAAAGCTGGCCTTTGCTTACATAATCGCCCACCATCAGTTTAAGTGATTTTACAATTCCGGGGATAAAAGTACTTACTTCGGCCATTCCATCGGGAGAGGCTGCCAAGCGACCATTGGTCTTAACAATTTCTTCAAACAAATGGGTTTGAACTTCGCCCATTTGCATTTGCTCGGCATTGAATTGTTCCTTCGTGATGCTGATCAAATGATCTTCTACTTCCGATGATTGCTCAACTTCCGGTGCACTGCCACATCCCATCATTGCAATCGTCATGATTAACAAAGCCGGGATTTGAAAATTGATGATCTTTTTCATTTTGTTGAAAGAATTAGGGAACAAGCTGTAATTTTTAATATTGTTTTCCATGAGAATCAGGATATTTAAAGTTTTTTTAATGAGATCGTTTAAATTTGAAAGGTTTGAATTGAATGCCTGTCACGTCGATAAAAATGGCATAAAGCAAAGGCAACGCAATCATGGTGAGTAGGGTAGAAGTGACCAGCCCCCCGATTACCACCGTTGCGAGTGGGCGTTGAACTTCGGCTCCCGAGGAAGTAGAGATCGCCATGGGCAGAAATCCTAATGCAGCGGCGGCCGCAGTCAGTAAAACGGGGCGTAATCTTTCTCTCGTCCCTTTAAATATCAGTTCTCGCATGTCTTTCATTCCGTGTTTTTTCAATTCTTTCAGGTGTTCAATCAATACAATTCCATTGAGCACGGCCACTCCGAAGAGAGCAATGAACCCGATTCCTGCCGAAACACTGAAAGGCATGTCGCGAAGCCATAAAAAGAAAACCCCGCCAACAGCTGATAAGGGTACCGCAGTAAAAATCATGGTGGCTTCTTTGATCGATTTGAAAGCAAAGTGAAGGAAAATGAAAATAAGAAGCAGCGAAATCGGAACAGCAAGCATCAGGCGTTTTGTCGCATTTTGAAGGTTTTCGAACTGCCCTCCGTAAGCAATATAATATCCGGGTTCGAGCCTGACATTTTTGTCAATTCGGGCCTGGATATCTTCAATAACTGATTGAAGGTCGCGGTTCCGCACATTCACACTTACCACAACCCGGCGATGCGTATTGTCGCGTGAGATTTTTGCGGGCCCCGTAGTATATTTTATTTGAGCTAATTCGTTTAAGGGTATTTGGTTTCCGTTTGCTAAACTCACGTTCAACTGGTCAATATCACCGATATCGGTTCTGAAATCCTTTTGAAGTCGAATTACGACATCAAACTTTTTTTCGCCTTCAAAAATACTCCCGGCCATTTCCCCTCCGAAGGCCATGGTCAGGTACTTATTCAAATCTTCAACCGTCAATCCATAATAGGCAATTTTATCGCGATTGTATTTAATGCTCATTTGCGGAAGCCCTGCTGTTTTTTCCAGAATGATATCCGCTGCACCAGGAATATCTGCAATCAGGTCCTTGATTCGCTGAGCCTGATCGTTTAAATAATCAAGATCTTCGCCAAATATTTTGATGGCTATATCCGCCCTGACACCTGTAATCAGTTCATTAAAACGCATTTCGATGGGCTGGGTAAATTCATAATCAATGCCCGGAATGATGGATAAGGCTTCTTTGAATTTTTCGGCCAGTTCTTCTTTGCTTTTTGCGTTAACCCATTCATCTTTGGGATTGAGTTTGATGATCATGTCAATTTCTTCCATCGACATGGGGTCGGTAGGTACTTCAGCAGCTCCGATTCTACAAACGATTTGATCCACTTCGGTGAAGTTGTCGATCAGAATATTTTCCATACGGGTGGTAAGTTCAATCGTTTTAGAGAGTGAGGTTCCCGTTTTTAATACGGGTTGAATTACAAAATCACCTTCATCCAATGTTGGTACGAATTCGCCACCCATACGTGAAAATAAAATTCCTGTAAAAATTAAGGAGGCCACCGCCATTCCAAGTACAATTCTTTTATGCTTATACGACCATTTTATCACAGGGCAGTACGACCGATAAGCAGTGTTCATGATCCAATCTGAAAGATTCTTCTTTTTTTCCTTAACCGGTTTTAAAAATAAAGATGAAATTACAGGCAACCAGGTCAGACCAAAAAGCATCGCACCCAATATGGCAAAACTGAACGACAGGGCCATGGGGCGAAACATCTTGCCTTCGACACCGCTTAGTGATAAAATCGGAATCAAAACAATGAGGATGATGATTTGACCGAACACGGCTGAACTCATCATTTTCGAGGCGCCGTCAAAAGTGATTTTATCAATCAAAAGCTGGCGTACTCCTTTTTCAGAATGATCATATTTATCCTTATTCACGGTTATTTTAATGGCAATAAATTCGATAATAATTACGGCACCGTCGATGATAATTCCGAAGTCGAGGGCTCCCAAACTCATTAAGTTAGCATCGATTCCGAAAACATACATCATTGACAGGGTGAATAGCAGAGAAAGTGGAATCATGGAAGCAATGACCAAGGCCGACCGGATGTTACCCAACAATACAATGACAATGATCATGACAATCAAACAACCTAAGATTAAATTTTCGGCAATGGTGAATGAGGTTTTTGCGATGAGTTCGCTGCGCTCCAAAATTGGGTTGATAAAAATGCCTTCGGGTAAAGATTGCTGAACTTCTGCTACACGCTTTTTTACTTCGTTTATTACAAGCTTAGAATTGGCATTTTTAAGCATCATGATTTGTCCCAATACCTTTTCGCCTTCTCCATTGGCAGTAATGGCACCAAAACGATTGGCATGTCCTTCATGCACTACCGCGACATCTCTGATAAGTACCGGAATATTTCCATTGTTTTTTATCACAACAGAACCAATATCTTCCATCGATTTCATCATCCCATCACCTCTGATGAAATAACTTTGATTCTGTTTTTCGATGTATGCGCCACCGGCAACATTATTATTTTTATTTAAGGCTTCAAATACTTCGATCAGGGTAATATTAAAGGAACGTAAACGCTCGGGATTTATGGCAACTTCGTATTGTTTAAGAAATCCACCCCATGTATTTACTTCAACTACTCCGGGGATGCCTGAAAGCTGTCGTTTAACAATCCAATCCTGTATGGTACGAAGCTCCATAGCATCATATTGCTCTTCATAGCCTTCCTTTACTTTTAGGGTATATTGGAATATTTCACCCAAACCTGTAGTTATGGGAGCCATGAACGGAGTTCCAAAACCTTCAGGGATT
>PHDM01000084.1 GCA_002840985.1 Bacteroidetes bacterium HGW-Bacteroidetes-17 | reverse complement strand
CTGGAAGATTTTTATGAAAAAGTGGCTAAAGAATATAAATTAAAAACAGGTAGAACACCACTTTTTTATTTATTTAAACCATCGGAAGGGGTAAGGGAACTCCCAATTAATTAGTAGTTTCGGGCTCCGAAAATGGCACTTCCAATCCGAATCATCGTGCTCCCTTCTTCAATTGCAATCTGGTAATCATCTGTCATACCCATTGAAATTTCTTTGAAGGAATCGGTATCAGGATAAAATTCCGCCTTTAATTCATCAAAACAATTTTTAAGATACCTGAATTCCTTTCTGATCATTTCTTTGTCGTCAGTTAATGTAGCCATTCCCATAATCCCTACAATTCTAATATTCAATAGGGTTTTAAAATAATCACAATCTAAAATGGATTGTGCCTCTCTGAGGTCCAGACCAAATTTTGTTTCTTCAGTGGCAATATGAAACTGCAATAAACAATCAACAATTCGCTGATTTTTATAAGCATGCTTATTAACCTCACCTAAAAGTTTTATACTGTCAATCGAATGAATCAGATGAGCAAATGGTGTAATGTACTTAACTTTATTTGTTTGAAGGTGACCAATGAAATGCCATTTTATGTCAGGAGGAAGTGAGACAAATTTTTCGCTCATCTCCTGAGCCTTATTTTCTCCAAAATGCAATTGCCCTGCTACGTATGCTTCTAAAATATCTTCATTAGGTTTAGTTTTAGAAACAGCGATCAATTTAACATTCTTGGGGAGTATTTTTTTGAATTTTTGAATTTCGCTTTTTATACTCATTTAAGGTGTTTTCTACAAAATTAAAATTTAATCGAAATCTACGGTCATATATTTTATAATATTGCCCACATCATTTGAACAATATATTAACAATCATAAAAGCATTTCTAAAGCAAGTTATGGTCAATAATGCTTTTTTGTATTCATGAAAATTAGTTAGGAGTAATAGTTTGCTAAACCCTTATACTCCTGAATTTGCAAATATTTCATTTGAAGAAGGAATAGGGTGGGTATGGTCGGCCGGTAATTTATATCATGATTATCGCCTCAATTATTTTTACCACAACCATATTCCAGAACAATACACCGATCCGATAGTTAAGTATGGTAAACCATTTCTGCAAGCATGGTTTCAATACTATTTGGAATATTAGAAATTCTATAGTAAAATATTTTCTACTTGACGCTATAATAACATCGCTTTGGGGAATGAATTTTTCCTTCCTTCAACAAAGATTTTAAAGCTTGATCTACTGCTTTTTTATCGAGGTATGTTAGTTCTGAAATTTCACCTCCTTTGAGCGGGGTGTTTGTTTTTTTCAAAAATTCATAAATAATGTTGGTATTTTCCATGTTTTTTTATTCAAATTTAAAAAATTAATTAATAGATTATCAGTGCTTTAAAAAAAATATTGAAAATAATTTAAAAATAATTGATTTTTTGGGGTGACTTTTTCCGAAAAATGGAATTAACTAAAAGTAGCAGTGCTTTCAATTATAGATTTTGTTTGACAGACTGTATCCTACCAAAAAGTTCACACGTGCATTTTGGCTCCAGTTAAAACTCCAGGCTCATATCCTAACTGGAGCCATTATTTTTACATAAAAAAAGCAACGTTTTACGTTGCTTTAATCAAACAATTCCTCTGGCTTGCCGCGAGGTTTACTGATACTCTCCTCTGAATATCAGGAGAGATGTCAGTCGAAAGACTGACAGAGCGGTGAAATAATGAAAATTCGGTTTTCAGCTTTTTACTGAAATAAAGTTGGCAAAACCTGCTTCCCGCAGGCTGCTATCACTTCGCCTGCCACGGGGACATTAAACTTTAAGAATTTTCTTTATTTTATTCAATTTCTTATCTAGTCGAGTGCATGGATAATTAACCCACTTCTTAATTTGGGTTCAAACCAGGTTGTTTTTGGTGGCATGATATTTCCTGAATCAGCAATATTGATTAATTGTTGCATAGAAACCGGATATAAAGCAAAAGCGACTTCCATTTCTCCATTATCAACTCTTCTTTTCAATTCACCAAGTCCACGGATTCCACCAACAAAATCAATACGTTGAGATCTGCGCAAATCGGTGATATCTAAGTAAGGAGCCAGTACCTGATTGGTTAGAATGGTAACGTCCAGAACACCTATTGGATCATTATCGTCGTAAGTTCCTTTTTTAGCAGTTAATGAATACCATTGACCTTTTAAATACATGGAAAAATTATGCAATGATTTCGGTTTATAGATTTCCGTTCCTTTTGCTTCAATTGTGAACGCACCTTTCAGTTTTTCAATTAACTCCTCTGCACTTAAACCATTCAAATCTTTCACAACACGGTTATAATCAATAATTGTCAATTGATTATCCGGAAAGTGGACGGCCAGGAAATAATTATATTCTTCGGTACCTGTGTGATTCGCATTGTTTTTTTTACGTTCGTTGCCCACAAGCGCAGCTGCAGCGGTCCTATGATGTCCATCAGCTACATAAGTGGCCGGTAGCTTGGTGAACGCTTTAAGAATTAAATCTATTTGGTTTTGATCTCGAATGACCCAAAAATGATGACCAAATCCATCATCACTTATAAAATCGTATTCTGCTTTATGTTTAACAACTTCAGCAACGATATCATCAATCTCTTTTACGGCAGGATAAGAAAAGAAAACAGGTTCATAGTTCATACCACTCGTACGAACATGGTTCATTCTGTCCTCTTCTTTGTCTGGACGGGTTAACTCATGTTTTTTTATGACATTATTCATGTAGTCGTCAACACCTGCAGCACCTACAAGGCCGTACTGGGTTTTACCGCTCATGGTTTGGGCATAGATGTAAAGATATTCTTTATCATCCTGTACCAAAACCTTTTCTTCCATTAGTTTAAAGAAGTTCTCTTTTCCTTTATTATAAACGGCATCACTGTGTAAATCAATATCATCCGGGAGGTCAATCTCCGGTTTTATCACATGTAAATATGAATATTTATTATTACCTGCTTCAATTCTGGCTTCTTCCCTGTTCAATACATCATAGGGGCGAGAAGCGATTGCCTGAGCTTTATCAGCAACAGGCCGGATTCCTTTAAATGCTTTTAAAATCGCCATTTTATTTTTTAATTGAAATAATACTATTAATAAGAATTTGCATCAAAATCATAGTCCGATTCAGATTCATCATCAACCTTAACTGCACTTCGTTGAAGTGAAGAAATGAGTGCACCGATCATTTTGGTCATTTCCATGAGTTGGTTCCTTGAATGCATTTCCTCCTCTTCCGTAATAAGTTGCATATTACAAGCAAGAGAGCCATAAACAAGGCACTCTCGCAGAACACTTTTAGCCATTTTTAAATAATAGATAAACTGGCTTTTGTTTCTGGCAGATCCTTCGGCTATATTTATTGCAATTGATAAGGCCGCAGAATTAAACTTATTAGCCAGGTCCATATTAGCCATATCGGAAAATGAATTGCTTACTTGTTTAACCCATAAAGCATAATCCATTGACTTATGGTATACACGCAAATCTTCAAACCTGAAAAATGTAAATTGTTTGTCGTTAATATTCTCCATTACAGAAATTTTAATTTTTATTTTAACGACCAAATAAACTCAAAACTATGATCGTGTTTTCGGGTGAACTAATTCACTTTGAATGTTTTGTCGCCCTTTTCTAAAAAGTTTACAATTTGTTTTGCTGCTGCAATACCTGCATTGATATTAGCTTCAGAAGTTTGAGCTCCCATTTTTTTAGGAGTAAAATAACATCTGTTTTCATATAAAGCCATTAGCTCTTCAGCACAATTGGGAGCAACATCCGATAAGTACTTGAAATCTTCTCTTTGTTCGAATATTTTTTTAAGTTCATCTTCATGAATTACCTCTTTTCGGGCAGTATTAACAAGGGTTGCACCTTTTGGCATTTTTGATAACAGCTTGAAATTTATACTCTCACGGGTTTTATCATTAGCTGGAATGTGCAATGAAATGTATTGGCATTTTTGGTAGAGTTCTTCAACTGTAGCAACCGCTTTTACACCATCTGCTTCGATAGTTTCTTTTGCAACATAAGGGTCAAATGCATAAACTTTCATTCCGAAGCCCTTGGCAATGGCAGCAACATATTTACCAACGTTTCCATAAGCATGGATTCCCAGTGTTTTTTCTTTTATTTCAGTACCGGATGATCCGTTGAATTTAGCCCTGGCCATATAAATCATCATGCCTATGGCCAATTCGGCAACTGCATTTGAGTTCTGACCGGGAGTATTCATTGCAACGATATTATTTGCTGTGGCCGCTTGTAAATCAATATTGTCGTATCCGGCACCGGCCCTTACAATAACTTTCAGGTTCTTTGCTGCATCAAGCACTTCCTTTGTTGCTTTATCACTTCTTATGATAACAGCATCAACATCTTTAACCGCATTCACAAAATCAGATTGATCGGTATACTTTTCAAGCATAATTGTTTCGTAGTTAGCTTGATCAAAAACTTCTTTTATCTGTGTCACAGCGACTTTTGCGAAAGGCTTATCTGTAGCTATTAATACTTTTTTCATTTTTTCATTGATATGTAATAGTCAGGATTGTTATAAACAACCCTGACTATTGATTGTTATTTATTATTGTTAATTTAAGAGATGCTTTTTTCAAAATCCTGCATTACTTTAACCAATACCTGAACACTTTCGATCGGCAGTGCATTATAAGTTGAAGCTCTGAAACCACCAACTGAACGATGACCTTTTAGACCTACCATTCCTTGAGCAGTTGCATAGGCAGAGAAAGCTTCTTCGTGTTTTTCATAACCTTCGTTCATTACAAAACAAATATTCATAAGTGACCTGTCTTCTTTGTTTGCAGTTCCTTTGAATAATGGGTTACGGTCAATCTCATTATATAAAAGAGCAGCTTTCTTCTCGTTAACCTCTTTCATTTTAGTTAGGCCACCATTAGCCTTTAACCATTTAAGTGTTTGTAAAGCTGCATAGATAGGCACAACCGGAGGAGTGTTAAACATTGATTCGTTTTCGATATGAGTTTCATATTTAAACATGGTTGGAATCATTCGGTCAACTTTTCCTAAAATGTCGTTTTTAATAATAACGAATGTAACTCCTGAAGGTGCAAGATTTTTTTGAGCGCCACCATAAATCATTGCATATTTTGAAACATCAACCGGACGGCTGAATATGTCTGATGACATGTCGGCAACCAACGGTATTTCCGAAGAGATATCTTCTTTTATTTCAGTTCCGTAAATGGTGTTATTAGTGGTGATGTGAAAATAATCAGCATCTTTTGGAATTTTGTATCCTTTTGGGATGTAAGAGAAATTTTTATCTTCAGAAGAAGCAACAACTTCAACTTCGCCAAAGAGTTTTGCTTCTTTCAGTGCTTTCTTTGCCCAAACGCCTGTGTTTAGATAGGCAGCCTTTTTATTCAATAAATTAAATGGAACCATTGCAAATTGAGTGCTTGCACCACCACCAAGGAATAACACAGAATAGCCTTCTGGTATATTTAATAATTCTTTGAATAATGCAGTTGCTTCATCAACTACTGCTATAAATTGTTTACTTCTATGTGAGATCTCCAAAAGGGATAATCCCATATCCGAAAAATTTTCAATGGCCTTAATCGTATTTTCAATAGTAAATTGAGGAAGAATTGAAGGGCCAGCATAAAAGTTATGTTTTTTCATTCTGTTGATTTTAAAATGGTTATGATATTGTGATTAAATTAACACTAATTAGTAAACAAAGATATAATATTTAGATTTAATAATAGTCAAGAATCGATATAAATATTAGTTGTAATTTTGATCTCAAGTTCCTGTAAACTAAAAGAAAAATGGATTTTTCAAAAACTCAAACCACCTTCGCTAAGTTTGGACAATTTTTGGCTTATTATCTAAATAATGATTATCAATCAATTGATTCGGTAAAGCTGGAAGATTATCTCGGATTTAAACAAGCGTGTACCAAAGCATTTCAATCAAATGCTTGGTTTACAGAAAAAAATATTGACTATGCACTTGCCCAATGGGCGAAAATTTTGACAGCAGGAAATTTAAAGAAATGGCTTGATCAATATGATACCCGGATTGCTTCTGATCAAAGATATAATATAGGTGTGGTACTAGCCGGAAATATACCCATTGTGGGGTTTCATGATTTTATTTGTGTGCTTGCTTCCGGAAATAATTTTATAGGTAAATTGTCGTCAGCAGATAAATATTTACTTCCTGCTATTGCTGAAATATTAATTCGAATAGAACCTCTGTTTAAAACCAGAATAAAATTTACCGAAGAGCGATTAAGTGATTTTGACGCAATTATAGCTACTGGAAGCAACAACAGTGCTCGTTATTTCGAATATTATTTTGCAAAATACCCACATATCATTCGGAAGAATAGAAATGGAGTTGCAGTATTAACCGGAGCAGAGAAAAGATTGGATTTGCTTGCAGAGGATATATTAAGGTATTTCGGATTAGGCTGTCGAAATGTATCGAAGCTGTATGTGCCCGAAGGATATAAGTTTGATCATCTGCTATCTTCAACGGGGCAGTTCGATTGGCTGAGTAACCATCACAAATACCGCAATAACTACGATTATAATAAGTCAATTTTATTGGTCAATCGCATCAAACATTTTGATAATGGGTTGGTTCTGCTTCGGGAGGAGTCTTCCGTTTCATCACCGATTTCTGTTTTACATTATGAATATTATCGGGAGATTGAAAAATTGAATGAGGTTTTGGATTCGCAGAGCGAATTTATTCAATGTATTATATCAGAAGACAGTAATGTGAATAATAGCTTATTTCCGGGACAAAGTCAGCAGCCTGATTTGTGGGATTATGCGGATGGAATTGATACCATGGAATTCTTATTGACTTTGCTTTAATAAAATTAACTACCTCGCAGCAAGCTGATAAGGTATCTATATGGAAATTCTTTTTATTGACGATACAAGCATCGGAGAATTAAAATCATTTATCCCGATACCCTGCGCTATCGGGATTCGTTCATCTTACAGATTTCAATGCACTTCGTTTTTGAAATCTGAGTTTCACGAATAAAAAAAACTTGCTTTAGCTTTGTTTTTAAAAGAATAAGATGTAGTTTTGCCGACCGAAAAATCAAAGAATTTAAAGATGAAAAAAGAGATTCACCCAAAAGATTATAGATTTGTTGTATTTAAAGATATGTCAAATGAATACGCATTCTTGACAAAATCAACTGTTAATACAAAAGACACCATTGAATGGGAAGATGGTAAAGAATATCCATTGGTAAAATTAGAAATTTCAAATACTTCGCATCCTTTCTATACCGGTAAAATGCAACTTATAGATACGGCTGGTAGGGTTGATAAGTTTAAAACCAAATACAAATCACATTACGAAAAGAGTAAATAAAACTGTACCGTTTTTCGAAAAGGCCCTTAATCTTTTAAGGGCTTTTTTTTTGTTCATTTGAGAATAAAATAAATTGTTAGTTTTGTTTAAACATTTATCCTTGCCATGAACTATATCTTATTTGATACAAGCAAAAGAATAAACCTGCTTCCCTTGACTTTTCTAAGACCAAGTGCAGACATTAGAATTGGAATACTCACTATTCGTGAGAAATGGGAAAAATATTTGGATGCAAAAACATCAAGTTTAACGGAAGATTATCTCAGTAAGAAATTCCCCCTTTCAATTGGAGCTGAAAATATTTTGATAAATGGTTCTGTTTGCCCTTCAAAAAAATTGGTTGAAAAAATAAGCAGCCTAAAAATGAAAGAAGCCCTCGTCTATAAAGGGGAGGTAATTGCCTTTAAATCAGGAACTGTGGATGCACAAATCATTGAGTCATCTTTTAATGATTATCAGAAAATTGAATTTACCGAGACTTTAATAATCATTGAAAATACATGGGATGTATTTACGAAGAATGGTGAAGCTTTAATTCAGGATTTTCATCTTTTAAATTCAGAAAAGCATATAAATGAGATCAGGACTTATACCTTTATAGGCTCAGAAGAAAATATTTATATACATCCAAGTGCAACGATCAATTATGCGATTTTAAACGCAAGGAATGGGCCAATTTATATTGATGAAGGAGCTGAAATCATGGAAGGTGCGATGATTCGGGGACCTTTTTATCTGGGGAAACATTCGCAAGTGAAAATGGGGGCTAAAATATATGGCCCCACTACCATTGGCCCATATTGCAAAGTAGGAGGGGAGCTCAATAATGTTGTAATGTTTGCTTATTCAAATAAGGGACATGAGGGTTTCTTAGGAAATGCCGTAATTGGTGAATGGTGCAATATTGGTGCTGATACCAATAATTCCAATTTAAAGAATACTTATGATGACGTTAGATTATGGAATTATGGGAAACGAACTTTTGTGGATACAAAACTCCAGTTTTGTGGGCTGATTATGGGAGATCATTCAAAAACAGGAATAAATACCATGTTTAATACAGGTACGGTTGTTGGCATAGCTTCAAACATTTTTGGATCAGGTTACCAACGGAATTTTATTCCATCATTTTCCTGGGGAAGCCCATCTAAAATGATCGATCACAAACTAGATAGAGCCATCCTCACAGCTGAACAAGTTTATTCGCGAAGAGAAATGGCATTTACCGAAATTGAACGTGGATTATTTTCATACATATTTGATCTGAAACAAAAGGATCATCAGATTTAACCAGGAGTTTGGCACATTAATTGACATTACAGTTAGCCTAAATAAAAAAGAGAATCAGCATATTTAAGTATTTGTTTTACACTAAACTAGACATGTCATTTTTGAATCAATTCAGGGTACTGACAAATTATGCTGACAGAATGGCCTAAGAAATTAACATTTATATGGATTTTTTAAACTTTACAGATATCATCGATTCAGACACTGAATTTATCCCTTTATTATCCTCTGAAGATGAGGAATTGATGAATGCAGAGGAGGTGCCTGAGGAGCTTCCAATTTTACCTTTACGAAATACCGTTTTGTTTCCGGGTGTTGTAATTCCTATCACTGTAGGAAGAGACAAATCCATCAAATTAATTAAGGATTCTTATAAAAAGAAAGCTATTATCGGTGTTGTTGCTCAGAAAGATGTCGACATCGAGGACCCTGAATTCAAAGATTTAAATGCGATCGGAACTGTAGCCCAGATTATTAAAATTCTTCAAATGCCTGATGGAAGTACAACGGCTATTATTCAGGGCAAAAAGAGATTTACGCTTCAGGCACTCGTTCAAAACGAACCTTATATTATTGCAAAAGTAACCCAGTTTGGTTCTGCCGAATTGGTTAAATCTGATGATAATTTCAATGCTTTGATATCATCCTTAAAAGACCTTTCGATTCAAATAATCAAGCAGTCTCCTAATATTCCGACTGAAGCAAGTTTTGCCATTAAAAACATTGAAAGCCCGGTATTTCTGGTAAATTTTGTGTCCTCAAATTTGAATATTGATGTAGTTGAAAAGCAAACTTTGCTTGAAGTAAGCGATTTATATGATCGGGCAAATAAAGTTTTAAAAGCATTGACCGACGAATTACAGGTGTTGGAGCTTAAAAATCAGATTCAGAAAAAGGTAAAAATAGATTTAGATAAACAACAGCGTGATTATTTGCTAAATCAGCAGTTGAAGACTATTCAGGATGAACTGGGAGGGAATCCGAATGAGCAAGAAATAAAAGAGCTAAGAAACAAATCAAAAGGCAAATTGTGGTCGAAAGAAACTTCGGAAGCATTTGAAAAAGAATTAAATAAATTGCAGCGAATGAACCCTCAAGCTGCTGAATATTCGATACAACTTAATTATCTTGAAGTTTTAGTAGAATTGCCCTGGAATGAATATACACAGGATAATTTTGATTTGGACCGCGCACAAAAAATACTCGATGAAGATCACTTCGGACTTGAAAAAATAAAAGAACGGATTATAGAACACCTTGCAGTCATCAAATTAAGGAATGATATGAAGTCACCCATTCTTTGTTTGGTTGGCCCTCCAGGTGTTGGAAAGACTTCATTAGGTAAATCTATTGCCCGGGCCCTTGATCGAAAATACATTCGCATGTCGCTTGGCGGACTTAGGGATGAAGCCGAATTGCGTGGTCACCGAAAAACCTACATTGGTGCAATGCCGGGTCGTATCATTCAAAACCTAAAAAAGGCAAAGTCTTCAAATCCGGTTTTTGTTTTGGATGAGATTGATAAGGTTGGCGGGATTTCTAATCAAGGTGATCCACAATCTGCATTGCTCGAAATACTTGATCCTGAACAAAATAATACTTTTTACGACAATTACATAGAGCTTGATTTTGATCTTTCAAGAATCATGTTTATCGCGACTGCTAACACCTTATCGACCATACATCCTGCGTTAAGAGATCGTATGGAAATTATTGATTTAAGTGGATATTTGATCGAAGAAAAAATTGAGATTGCCAAACGTCACCTTATCCCAAAGCAGCTTGCTGAACATGGATTGAAAAAAAGCCAGCTTTCTTTCAGCAAAAATGTAGTTGAAAAAATCATTGATGATTACACCCGTGAATCAGGAGTACGTTCTTTGGAAAAAAATATTGCAAAAATTATTCGTAACAAGGCCAAATTTATTGTGATGAATAAGGAATTTGACAGAAAATTGAGTGAATCAGATATAAATACAGTAATGGGCCGGCCAATTTTTCAAAGAGATAAACATATTAAAAATAATGTTGCCGGTGTAGTTACAGGTTTGGCCTGGACAAGCGTTGGAGGAGAAATTCTTTTTATTGAAGCAAGCTTAAGCAAAGGGAAAGGATTGCTCACAATGACAGGGAACCTTGGGGATGTAATGAAAGAATCAGCAACCCTGGCATACGAATACTTAAAAGCGCATTCAGGTATAATTGGAATTGAACCGGAGCTTTTTAGTAAATGGAATTTGCATATTCATGTACCGGAGGGTGCAACACCAAAAGATGGCCCTTCAGCAGGCGTTACTATGTTCACTGCGATAGCTTCTGCGTTTACACAGCGTAAGGTTAGGTACAATATCGCCATGACTGGTGAAATTACATTACGTGGAAAGGTCCTTCCCGTCGGTGGCATAAAAGAAAAAATTTTAGCGGCAAAGCGTGCTAAAATTAAGGACATTATTCTATCAGTTGATAATGAAAAAGATATATTGGAAATAAATGAGAAATATATCAAGGGACTTAATTTTTATTATGTACATGAAATGATTGAACTCATTGATTTGGCACTACTGAAAGAAAAGGTTGAGGAGCCACTCATCTTAAATTAATAGATAATTTATTTTCTAATTATGAAAAAATCCTGTGATTGATTCACGGGATTTTTTACATTTGGGGGTAAAATATTTTATAGAAATGCCAAACTCTATTTTCTATCCACGGATTTTAGGTTTCCCTATTACGATCACTTCCATAAAGTTATATACTTAACATTTTTTTATGATATTTGATAAAAGCGCTGAATTCATACAGCAGGCTGCGAGTTGGCTGTGGTCCTATCCCATGATTATTGTTTTATTTTCTGTTGGAATTTATTTTACGATTCGTCTCAAAGGACTTCAATTTAGGACATTCATTAAAGCATCTAAACTTACCTATAAAACCAGAACCGGTGTAGGAAAAGGAAATATTTCACCCCTTCAATCTTTGTTTGGTGCACTTGGGGGAATGGTTGGAAACGGAAATATAGCGGGTGCTGCAACAGCTGTATTTATGGGTGGTCCGGGAGCCTTACTGTGGATGTGGGTAGGTGCCTTTATTGGAATGATCATTGTATTTATTGAAACATTACTTGCACTTAAATACAGGATAAAGGATAAAGACGGGACCTATAGCGGTGGTCCGATGTACTATATTCAAAAAGTGCTAAAAATAAAGTGGCTGGCAGTCGCTTTTTCATTAGCTATGGGCCTTAAAACCCTATTCGGAACCTCTCTGGTGCAATCAAACTCCATCTCTTTGGCTGCGGTTTCAATTATTGATGTTTCCTGGATTCCCGGTTGGATACCGGTTCAACTTCCTTTTTGTTTGATACTGGCATTTCTCACTTGGCTTGTAGTAATTGGTGGATTAAAAACAATTGCACGCGTACTTGAAAAAGTAACCCCACTAATGATTCTTATTTATATCAGTTTGATCTTAATCATTATATTCGCTAAGATTGATCTACTAACAGAAGTATTTGCACTTGTATTTAATAATGCATTTACTGCCAGCAGCGCAAGCGGTGGATTTGCCGGTGCTACAGTGATAATGGTAATTCGCTATGGAATTGCCAGAGGATTTTATTCAAATGAAGCCGGAACCGGGAGTTCTCCGATGATGTACAGTGCAGCCAGGGTCGATAATATTTATCATCAGAGCCTGGTGAGTATGTTTGGGGTTTTTATTGATACCATCATTTCATCTGCAACAATAATGGCCATATTAATTACAGGTGTATGGACGAGCGGGCTTACTTCAACAGCATTAACTACGGCGGCATTCAATACCCAATTCGGAGAATATGGAGGATTGCTAATTCTCCTTTCGTCATTCTTATTTGGATATTCAACATTAATTGCCTGGTGCTTTTACGGAGAACAATGTTTCGCCTTTATATGGGGTAGTAATGTCAAAAAAGTATTTAGATGGATGTTTAGTTTGGCTATACTGTTGGGTTTTATGCAAGTAGAAACCATCTGGAGTATTGCAGATATTTTAAATGCTACCTTAATTCTTATTAATCTAAGCGTAATAGTAATTATTCTAAAGTATGTTTTTGAAATCATGAGGTTAAATAAACTGAAAGCCAATAATAATAGCCAAATGCAATAATGTTACGTTATTATTCCATCCGAACATTTAACACTTAATAACAATTATTAACTTAACGTTAACCGTGGCTCAATACTGATTCAACTATCTTTGAATCAAAAACTGCATGACATGAAAACGTTTAATATTAGGGCCATATTAAAAATTACGCTCGTCTTTATTTGCACCTTATTTTATCCTATATATAATAAAGCCGGTGAATGCATTATTGGAATTGAGCACGGGAGTCAATTTGTGAAAAAGGTTACGGATTCGCAAAGCATCGCAAAAGATAGCATTTGCTTAATCAAATGGTACAATAACTTTTCTGATACGTTAAATAATTTAACAAAATCATCTCCCTCCACTCATGAGAATGAATCATTTTTGTTAACAGATAATGCTAAAAATCAGAATATAATCAGTGATAAAGTTAGTACAGAAAGAAAACCACGTAAATTGGCTTATGTATTAATTGAGGTGCTAATAAAAAGGCTTAGTTTAATGCTTAATGAATGATTTTAACATTTATTCTAACCGGATATTAATTAATTTAGGTTACTAAATAGCTGTTATGTTATGATACCGGATTAATCTTCATCTTCCTCACCCTCTTCATCATCCTCATCATCGTCTTTTTTCTCATCCTCATCGTCTTCGTCTTCGTCGTCATCGTCTTTTTTGTCATCTTCATCTTCATCGTCATCTTCTAATTGCTCTTCTTCTAATTCTTTTTCAATGCTTTTATCAGCAATTTTTTCGACGATTTCATCTAAATCATCTTCTTTTTCCCAGTAATTAACCGAATCAATTTCAATAGGCACCTTTATTAAATATGAAATATCTTCAAAATCTAGTGTAATTGCACGAAAAAACTCACCCTTGGCATTGGTTATTTTCGTTGTCTGGCCTTCCCATCCTTCAGGGTATTTTTCCTGAAGTGCTTCCAGTACGTCGTCTGGAAGGTTTTCTATGTTTGCAATTTTTTTGCGGATTGTCATAATTTATTTTTAAGTAATCATGCTGCAAAATAAAACAAGATTTTAAAAAAACAAATACAAATTATTTTTTTTTAACATTAAATGTTTGTGATGAATCCTAGGTGAAACTTTTCTGATCAAAGTTTGATATGCCTGAAACAGTTTCCTGGATTTGTTTGAATTCCCAAACAATTAATTAATATTGTCATCATACATGTTGGAGGCTTATTTTATTTAATTTCGCGAATTTAAATAAAAGTTAAATTATAAAAATTTTGAAATCAAAGAATAAGAAGACACTAAGATTTGTAGAAATAATAACATTTGTTCTGATCCTTGTAGTAATAAATTATTTAATTCCACAGAATTTATTTGATAATACATGGGTTATATTACCTGACAATGTTAATCCTTATCTTACAAGTGAGTTGACAAAAAAGGATATGACAGTTAAACTTGTTTATCCAAATGAGATTGATGGTAAATTAATTGAAACCAGTCAAGGTGAAGTCCTTAAATTTAAAATTGAGAATACTGAATATTATCTTCCGGTTCAATTACTTCTCAAAAAAGCAAAAAATGGATCCAAAAAACGGAATCTCCCCATTGGAAATGAAAATGTAGATATCGATGTTCCATTATCTAAGGATTATAAGCCTGATGATTTGATTAAGATTAAGCAAAACTGGAACTATCATTCAGGTGACCGTCCAAATTATTTAAGAAAGGATGTTGCAAAAGCTGTCAATAAAATGTTTTCTGAGGCCCAAAAAGCAGGTTATTCCCTAAAAATTCTAAACGCTTATCGATCGTTTGATACACAACGATTAATGTACCTTAAAGCTATAGCAAAGAATGGCATAAATCAGAAAATCGTAGCTAAGCCCGGACATAGTGAACATCAGTTGGGAACAACCATTGATGTTGGTTCCTTCGTGCCAGAGTCAAATTCGGAGGAAGGATTTGCTTCCACAAAAGAAGGTAAATGGATGATGGAAAATGCAAAGAAGTTTGGATTTTATCAATCTTATACTGAAAAAAATACCAAAGTGTCGGGATACATCTCTGAGCCTTGGCATTACAGGTATTTAGGATTATGATGATAATTTTCAAAAAATTCGATTTCAATCATTTTTTATAAAAACAATTCACCGAAGCAGTGTTTAGAGGTACTGTATATTCACATCTGAATAGGGTATCTGCATTGCCGCGGGCAGGGATGTCATCCGAAAGACTGGCGGAGGGGTAAAATAATAAGAATTCTTTTTTCAGCTATAAGCTGAAATAAAGTTGGCAAAACCTGCCTGCCTCAGGCTAGTACCTCTTGGCTTGCCACGGAGATGGTAAGTTTAAGAATTTTCTTTATAATCCATTAAAATACGCACGATGCAACCCTAATTAATTTCCATGACCGAAGGATACTCTTCATACAATTTGATTTTTCCATCCAGAATTATTGCCAAAACGGTATAATATTCATCCAAAACATCCTCCGGAACATCGATGTAAGCGATGCCTGGATAAGAGCTCCAATAAACTTTACTAAATATTTTGTGATCTAAAACGGTTCCATTTCCGACCACATATATCCGGTTTATTTTATTTAAAATTCCTTTAAGGGCAATTCCTCCATCGTTTGGTTTGTCCCTGACATACAAGTATAAAACAGTACTGTCTTTTGATAAAGCGGTGGGGCCGTAAAAATATTCATTCGGAATTCCAGCTTCGGTCTTGTAAACGGCTTCCTGATGTTTGCCGGTCCATTTACCCAATTCTTTTAAAATATTTTCCTGCTCTGCAGGAATACTACCATCTGCTTTTGG
>PHDM01000083.1 GCA_002840985.1 Bacteroidetes bacterium HGW-Bacteroidetes-17 | reverse complement strand
CAAAAATTTTATTCAGTGAAAATCCAGGCATCATAATCCAGATAAAGGATCTTAAATCAGCTTCAAAAATATTAAAAGAAAACAACATTGATTTTCTTAAAATCGGTTCAATTACAAATGACCGTACTTTAAATATCAAACATCAAAATTATCACTCATCATTAAACATTAATCACTTACGAGATCTTTGGTTTAAAACTTCCTACCTGTTTGATCGAAAGCAATGCGGTGAAGATCATGCACTCGAGCGTTATAAAAAATATAAAGAAACCGAGCTTAAATTTAAATTTCCGGCTCATTTTACAGGGAAAGCAAGTCAATACCAAATTGATCTGAACAGAAGAAAACCAAGCGGAATTAAAGCTGCCATCATTCGTGAAAAAGGAGTGAATGGTGACCGTGAGATGGCTTATATTATGTACCTCGCAGGATTGGATGTTAAAGATGTTCATATGACCGATCTCATTTCAGGAAGAGAAACTTTGGAAGATCTCAATTTGATCGTTTTTGTCGGTGGTTTCTCAAATTCTGATGTACTGGGATCGGCAAAAGGTTGGGCCGGCGCATTTTTATACAATGAGAAAGCCAAAAAAGCACTTGATAATTTTTATGATCGCCAAGACACTCTAAGTTTAGGTGTTTGCAATGGTTGTCAGCTAATGATGGAATTAAACCTTGTTTATCCCGAACATGAGCAACGAGCTAAAATGCTTCACAATGGATCGGGTAAATTTGAAGCCGGATTTATAAATGTTGATATCCTGAAAAACGATTCTGTTATGTTAAAAACCCTCGCAGGCAGTCGTTTGGGAATCCATGTTGCTCATGGTGAAGGTAAATTCCAATTCCCTTATTCAGAAGACAAATATAAAATCACTTCCAAATACAGCTATAATTCTTATCCTGCAAATCCGAACGATTCTGAATATGCAGCTGCAGCGATTTGTTCAGTTGATGGTCGTCACTTAGTGATGATGCCACACCTCGAGCGGGCATTCATGCCATGGCATTGGCCGGAATATCCTCAAGACAGAAAATCGGATGAGATTACACCCTGGGTCGAAGCATTCGTAAATGCAAGGGAATGGATCAAAAATAAGGCTTAGACTAGTGCATCAACAAAAATCTATATCGCCTCGTACTATTGTTTTCTCCAAATGGAGCAGGAAAAAATATGCCATCTTTGCTTCTTTGGGCAAATTGATAAAAATTGGAGTGCTAAAAGCAGAGATTTGCCAAAAAGCTTTGTTAAAAGGGCATGTTGATTTAGGCAATATTATAGGAATTAAAGAAAATCCTTATGAGGATGAAACAGATTCGAATCTTGCAGCACATGATTCCCTGCAATTCATGCTATCATCTCTTGGCCCTTCAGTTTTCCCGGCCTTCATCTTGACTTCTAATTCAATTTCAAAAAAGGTTAATCCTTTAGAAATTATATTATTCAGCGAATACAAAGTCTGTTTTTTACCAAGCGTAAGAAACAGATTTTTTTTTGACACCACAGGAATTTTGCAAATTATTTGACGAGAATTATGAACTAAAAAATAAATGATATATATGAAACGGTTTTCTTTATTACTATTAACACTTTGTTTATTTCAATCTACTTATGCACAAACAGATACACTTTGGATTTCGGGGATCGAGGTAACTGCGAAACGTACGCCTGCACTTTATTCTGAAGCATCAAGAGTAGTTTCAGTTATTACAAAAGCCGAAATTAAAAGAGCTCCGGTTCAAAGTTTTGCTGATTTGCTTGAATATACTATGAATGTTGATGTTCGCCAAAGAGGCTACAATGGTGTCCAAGCTGACATTAGCATCCGTGGTGGCTCATTTGATCAAACCATGATCCTGATTAACGGGATTCCGTTTAACGATCCTCAAACGGGTCATCACAATGCCGATCTACCCATTGACCTGGAATCGATCGAAAGAATTGAGATACTTGAAGGCCCGGCTTCCCGTACCTTTGGGCCAAATGCATTTAGTGGTGCTATCAATATTATCACCATCCCCTCCAAACTCAATGAGCTAAAAATAGCTTTGAGTGCAGGAGAAAATAAATTTTACAGTACAGCTGCCTCAGTAAATACAGGAAATGAAACTTTTTCGAATGGATTAACATTTTCTAAAAAAGGATCCGGGGGATATATTGAGAATACGGATTACCAAACACTCAATCTTTTTTATCTGTCGCAATTAATGCTTAAAAGCAATAAACTAACTTTTCAGGCAGCTTATCAGGACAAATCATTTGGAGCCAATAGCTTCTACACACCTGTTTACCCTAATCAATTTGAGCAAACCAAAACAAGGTTTATTTCTGCCAATTGGCAAAGTAATGGCTTGGTAAAATCTGATTTATCTTTTTACTGGAAACAGCACAATGATCGATTTGAGCTTTTTCGCGACAATCCGGCAAGTTGGTATAGCGGTCATAACTACCATCAAACTCAGGTTTATGGTTTGGAAGAAACAATAAATTTTACTTCCGGGTTGGGAAAAACAGCATTTGGTGCTTCTTACCGCCGAGAACAAATCCTAAGTAATGTTTTAGGGATTCAGATGGATTCTCCTATTGCAGTTAGAGGTGAAAAGGATGCCTTCTACAAAAAGAAGGATCATCGCGATAATTTATCATTTTTTATAGAGCATAGTTACTATACCACAAAATGGAGTTTTTCAGGAGGCTTGCTTGCCAATTATAATTCAGCGTTTGATTGGCACTGGATTCCGGGTATTGACTTAAGTTATCAATTAAGCAACAATCTCAGGTTATTTGGTTCGGTAAATAAGTCATTTCGCTTACCAACTTTTACCGACCTTTATTATGTAGGCCCTACAAATATTGGTAACTCCGAACTGAAACCGGAGGAAGCAATCGCTTACGAAGCCGGATTAAAATTCATCAATCATGAAGTTGCCGCTGAATTGGCAATATTTAAAAGAGATGGGGAGAACATCATTGATTGGGTAAGGGTTGCAGATAGTTTAAAATGGGAAAGTAAAAATATTACAGAACTCTCGACCACCGGCATTGAAGTTTCTGTTCTATTAAATGCTAAATTCTTTCACGATCGAAATCTTCCAATAAATCAGTTAAGACTGAGTTACTCATATACTGATATTAGCAAACAAAGTGGTGAATATCTTTCGAAATATGCTTTGGATTATTTAAAACACAAACTTGCTTTTAGTCTTTCACATTCAATCTTAAAAAACATAAATATCAACTGGCAAGCAACTTATCAGGACAGGGCAGGATCTTATTTCCATTTCAAAAATAATGAGGAAACAACTTATGCTCCGTTTGTTTTATTTGATTCCAAGATTAATTGGGAAATTGAAAATTGGAATGTATATTTGGAAGTAGTTAACATATTTAATATCGATTATTTTGATATTGGAAACGTGATCATGCCAGGTAGATGGATTCGTTTCGGGTTATCAACTAATCTAAAATTTAAAAAATAAAATCATGATCAAGACTGCCCTCATTACAGGTGCAACAAGCGGAATTGGAAAAGCTTGTGCCATTAAATTTGCTCAAAATAATTACAACCTGATTTTAACAGGCCGACGAGATGATCGTCTTCAACAATTAAAAAAAGAATTGACAAAAAACTTCAAAGTTGAAATTACCACATTGACTTTTGATGTAAGAAATAGAGAAGAAGTCAAATCTGCCATTGATACCTTAAAAGGTCAAACCATTGATGTACTGATTAACAATGCAGGTCTTGCTGCCGGACTTGATCCAATTCAAGAAGGGAGCATGGATGATTGGGATCAAATGATCGATACCAATGTAAAAGGGCTTTTATATATTACCAGAAATGTGGCTCCATTGATGGTTGAGAAAAAATCAGGCCATATTATCAATATCGGTTCCATTGCCGGTAGAGAGGTTTACCCAAAAGGAAATGTTTATTGTGCAAGTAAACATGCCGTTGATGCTTTAACCAAAGGGATGAGGATTGACTTATTGGAATCGGGCATCAAGGTTACACAAATAGCTCCCGGAGCGGTAGAAACCGAGTTTTCAATGGTTAGGTTTAAAGGAAATCAACAAACTGCCGATAATGTTTATAAGGGGTTTGAACCCTTACACCCTGAAGATATCGCTGATGTGGCTTTTTATGTAACAACACTACCCGCGCATGTGAATATCAATGATCTGCTTATAATGCCAACAGCCCAGGCAAACGGAACAACCATTAATCGCAAATAGCATAAATTATTTGTATTTTTTTTGAAGTAAATTTTTCATATTATTGTGCAACCTAACATTTATGCACTAATTAATTTAACTATGGAAGTTACACGACTTTTTGATATTCTACCTCATTATAAGGAGAACTATAAGCCAAAAGATGATGTTTTAGCAGGAAAAGAAAATGGTGAATGGGTAAAATATAACATTGACCAATATATTGAGATTTCAAATAACATCAGTTATGCATTGCTTCATTTAGGTGTTGAAAAAGGCGACAAGATAGCCAGTATTTCGAACAACCGACCTGAATGGAATTTTGTTGACATGGCTATCATGCAAATCGGGGCGGTCCATGTTCCCATTTATCCAACAATTAGTGAGTCGGAATACAGGTATATCTTAAATCATGCTGAAGTAAAATATGTGTTCATTTCCAGCAAAACACTCCTCAAAAAAATTGAACATATTGCACCCGATATTCCAAGCTTAAAGGGAATTTACACTTTTGATAAGGTACCAAAGGCAAATCATTTAAGCGAGTTACTTGAGCTTGGGAATAAACATTCTGCTCCCGATTTGGTTAAGCAAATCAAAAGCACCATTAAAACCAGTGATTTGGTCACCCTCATTTATACTTCAGGAACAACCGGGGAATCCAAAGGTGTGATGCTTACTCATAATAACATTGTAAGTAATATTCTTGCCACCAAACATATCCCACCAATGGGAGAAGAAGGCAGGGCACTAAGCTATTTGCCACTTTGTCATATTTACGAAAGGATGCTGACCTACATGTTTCAATACGTTGGGATCTCGATTTATTATGCCGAAAACATTGGGACAATTGCTGATAATATCAAAGAAATAAGGCCCGATTTGATGTCCTCAGTACCACGTCTACTCGAAAAAGTTTATGATAAAATTATCATGAAGGGCCGAAAACTTAAAGGTATAAAAAAAGGTATTTTCTTTTGGGCTGTAAATGTTGGGTTGAGATATGAGTTGGATAACCGAAATGGATTTTTCTATGGGATCCAATTAAAAATTGCACGTAAACTGGTTTTGAGTAAATGGAAAGCCGGATTAGGCGGGCGCTTTCAGCTGATCGTTTCAGGTGGTGCTGCCTTGCAAGAGCGCTTGGCACGTGTATTTACGGCGGCTGAAATACCCATTCTTGAAGGATACGGACTTACCGAAACATCTCCGGTAATTGCGGTTTCAACCCTTAAAAAAGGTGAACGTAAATTCGGTGCAGTTGGCCCACCGATACCAGGTGTATCTGTAAAAATTGCCGATGATGGCGAAATTCTGTGCAAAGGACCCAATATAATGGAAGGTTACTACAAGCAACCTGAATTAACTGCCGAAGCCATTGATGAAGAAGGTTGGTTTCACACCGGTGATTTAGGTGTGTTTGAAAAAGAAGGTCAGCTTAAAATTACAGGGCGTAAAAAAGAAATCTTTAAAACTTCTTTCGGTAAATACATCAGCCCACAGGTACTTGAAAATAAATTCAATGAATCTCCTTTTATTGAAACAACTGTTGTGTTTGGGGAAAATCAAAAATATGCGGCTGCATTGATCGTTCCACAGTTTGAACATTTAAGAAGCTGGTGCGGCGTTAAAGAAATTGAGTATACCACTGATGCTAAAATGATTAAGCTGCCAAGAATAAAGAAAAGAATTCAAAAAGAAATAGATTTTTACAACCAATTCTTTGGAAAGACAGAGCAGATCGCTAAAGTTGAAATATTAGAAAAGCCTTTTACGGTAGATTCGGGAGAATTAACTGCAAAAATGAGTTTAAGAAGGAATACAATTGCCGAAAAGTATAAAGAAGAGGTCGCGAGATTATTTAATTAATCCTTACATATGACATGATTCCAATAACACGCATTTTTGATCTGCTTGATCTGTACAGAACAAAATATTCTGACAAGCAAAATGCGTTTGGATTTAAGTCTAAAAATGTTTGGAATACTTATTCTGCCAAAGAATATTTAGAATATACCGATCGCTTTAGCAAAGGATTACTTCAACTGGGCGTCAGGAAAGGTGATATGATTGCCACCATTATAGGCAATTGCCCCGAATGGAATTTCATTGACATGGGATTGATGCAAATTGGTGCTATTCAAATTCCAATTTACCCCAATATCAGTAAACCAAATTACAACTACATTTTTAAGGAGACTCAGGTCAAATATATATTTGTACAGAACAACGAAATTTATGATCGCATCAAATTAATAGCCAAAGAATTTCCTTCAATTCAGGAAGTATATTCAATCGAAAAAACTTTTGCGGTCAAAAATTGGAGGGAAATTCTGACACTCGGAGATCAATATGAAGGCGAAAGCTTAAACTGTTATAAAGCAGGGATAAAGCCAGATGATATAGCAAGCATTATTTATACTTCAGGAACAACTGGAAAACCAAAAGGAGTTATGCTTTCGCACACAAATTTTATTTCCAATTTTACAACCTGTTCAGCTATTGCTGACCTCAACCCAAATGATAAAGCTCTTAGTTTTCTTCCCTTATGCCATGTTTATGAACGGATGTTAAATTATCTGTACCAGTATTTGGGTGTTTCGATATACTATTCCGATAACATACAAAATATCCCAAACGACATCAAAGAAATACAGCCCCAGGTATTTTGCACAGTTCCTCGTGTATTGGAAAAATTTTATGCCAAAATTTACCAATCGGGACTTAATTTACCATTAATTAAGAAAACTTTATTTTTCCGGGCAATTGGTATAGCCGAACAATTTGAACTTGCTCCCAAAAATGGTTTGTGGTATTATGCCAGACTTAATCTGGCAAAAATAATTGTATTCAGGCAGTGGCAAAAAGTTTTTGGTGGCCGGTTAAAACTGATTGTTTCGGGAGGTGCCAATTTGCAAACTCATTTATCAAAAATATTTTGGGCAGCGGGAATTAATATACTTGAAGGCTATGGATTAACAGAAACATCTCCGGTCATATCTGTACAAACACTTAAGAAAAAGGGCTTTAAATTTGGAACTGTTGGTAAGCTCATTAAAGATGTAAGTATCAAAATTGCTGCTGATGGCGAAATATTATGCAAAGGCCCAAATCTAATGATGGGCTATTTCAATCACCCATCACTCACCAGTCAGGTAATTGATGAGGAAGGCTGGTTTCATACAGGCGATATTGGGATGATCGACAATGATGGTTTTTTAAAAATAACTGATCGAAAAAAAGAAATCTTCAAAACTTCGGGAGGAAAATACGTTGCTCCACAAGCCATCGAAAGTAATTTTAAATCGTCACCATTCATTGAATATATTATCGTTGTTGGAGAAAATCGCAAATGTCCTGCGGCAATTATTGTCCCTAACTTCAACTATCTTCAATCATGGTGTGCCATAAAAAAAATTTCATTCAGCACCATCGATGCCATAATCAAAAATCCAATTATTTTGGAAAGGTTTGAAAAAGAAATCATTCACTTAAACAAAGAGATTGACAAGGTTGAACAGGTTAAAAAATTTGCTCTAATATCGGATGAATGGAGCGCTGAATCAGGTGAGTTATCTCCTACCTTAAAACTAAGACGGACCTTTATTTCAGGGAAATATCGAGATTTAATCAATAGTATTTATAAGGATTAGGATAGCTGTGGAGTTTGCTAAATTCCAAGTTGTGCGAAGTTTGGAAACTTCGCACAACTTCAGAATTGCTGAATCGCTGCTTTCAATTTTTATGCAAAGCCCATGGGATGGCTTCCCGACTTTTTCGGGACGCCATCCCATTCTCAATATAAAAACCCCACAAATTATCGACAAATCAAGCAATCGCTTCTATTTATACTTCCTCGAAAAAATGAACTTTTATCAATCATTCCATATTTTTACTTCTTAAAACTTAAAACATATAATTATGCGATCATTTAGTAAATATTTATTGATGGCAATATTGCTGCTTACCATTGGTTTTGGAGCAATTGCCCAAGAGGTCAAAAAAACGCTTGGAGTTGCAGACTATCCAAAATGGAAAAGGATCGTCTCGACAAACCTGTCAGATGACGGAAATTGGATGACATACAGTTATCGTCCAAATGATGGAGATGACACGCTGCATATTAAAAATATAGAAACAGGCAAACTTTTCTCCGATCCATATTGCAGTAACCCAATATTTTCATCCAATTCAAAGTGGATTGTTTATCAAAAAAATTTAACAAAAAAAGAAAGTGATAAACTACGTAAAAGCAAAAAGGAGGTTTATAGCAAAGGGGTATTATTAAACCTTGAAACAGGTAAAAAAAATGAGTGGGCCAAAATTAAGAGCATCGGATTTTCACCTTCATCGGATTACATGATTATTAAAAAGGAAAAAGACAACAAAGAAATTGATGGTTCTGACTTGCTTATTAAAAATTTAAGCGATAATAAAATTATGAATATCGGAAATGTCAGCGATTTTAAGTTCAACAAACAGGGAACATTGCTTGCATATATAATCGATGCCGACAGTAAGGCAGGGAATGGGATTTACCTGATGGATCTTTTAAAAGGGAACATCACTCCCCTCGACACCGATACAACAAGTTATAGTAAGTTAACCTGGGATGATGAAATGCTTTATCGCAACGAATGGGGAAGTAAAGGGACCGCATTGGCAGTGCTTAAGGGAAATACCCCCGATACTACAGAACAACGCATCAATTCATTGATTGTATTTTCCGGATTGAACTCAGCTAAACCACAGAAAATAGCCTATATACCAGACGATGACAAAAACTTCCCGGAAGGATATATTTTAAGTGAAAAAGGTAATTTGAGTTTCAGCCTCGACAACAAAAGACTTGTTATAAGCATTAAAGAGCAAAATAAGAAAGAAAAGTTGAGCCGTGATACCATCGCAAATGTTGATGTTTGGCATTGGGATGATGAAGATATTCAATCGGTTCAGATGCGTCGGGCCAGTCGGGAAGAAAATTCGACTTATACAGCCATTCTTCATTTAGATAAGATGGATTTTGTGCAGCTTTCATCGGATGACATGCGTTATATCAGTTTAAATCGCAATGCCGATCAAGCTATTGGAGGCGATCCTAAACCCTATATTTCTGACACAAATTGGGGAGGTGGGTTCAATGATTATTATTTCATTGATACAAAAACAGGCTCAAAAAAACTGATTGAAAAAAAGGTTGGAAGAAGCATGGGTTTATCACCTCAAGGAACTTATTTTTTATTCTTCAAAGAAGGGCATTTCTTTACTTATGATATGATGAAGAAAAACCTAAGCAATATTTCACGGTCGGTAAATGTCAGTTTTATTGATATTAATGAAGATCATCCTTATGAAAATCCATCCTATGGAATTGCCGGCTGGTCAAAAGACGGCAAATCAGTTTACGTGAATCATCTTTATGATTTGTGGTCGCTAGCATTGGATGGCAGCGGAGGTTATAATTTGACCGGAAACTATGGAACTACCAATGAAATAGAACTTCGTATTGCACAAACAAGCTCAGAACCCTTTCTAGATTTGTCTATTGAAAATTACCTTTCAGCTTATGGCGAATGGACGAAGAAATCAGGATATTTTAAACTTAACGATGGGAAAAACCCACAGGAATTGATATTTACTGATTACAGTTTTGGAAGATTGAGTAAAGCAACTAACGCAAATCGCTTTTTATTCAGCAGAGAATCCTTTATTGATTTCCCTGATTATTACACTTCGGATTCAAAATTTAATAAAGTGATTAAACAAACCGATGCTAACCCACAACAAACTGAGTACAAATGGGGAAACAGAATACTTATTGAATTTAAAAATAAGCAAGGTGATAGATTACAAGGTACGCTAACACTTCCTGCTAATTATGAAAAAGGAAAGAAATACCCTATGTTGGTATATTTTTACGAAAAGGTATCGAATCAACACAATCGTTATTCAATGCCTGCTTACGATGATCGTCCGCATATGTCAGAATATGCAAGCGATGGTTATTTGGTTTTGATGCCCGACATTAAATATTACGAAGGTTAACCGGGATGGAACGCGCTTGATTGTGTTACTTCTGCGGTTAAAAAAGTAATTGAGTTGGGTTATGCCGATCCTGATCATATCGGGATGCAAGGACATAGTTGGGGAGGTTACCAATCATCTTTTATACTTACCCAAACTGATATGTTTGCTTGTACAGTAACTGGTGCACCTGTTACAAATCTGACAAGTATGTATAATATTCTTTATAAAAATAGCGGAACCAATAATCAGGGCATTTTTGAACTAGGTCAGGTTCGTATGGGTAAAGGAATGTTCGATGACATGCAAAATTATATTGACCAATCGCCTGTTCATAATGCACCGGGGATTAAAACCCCATTTATGATCTTACATGGAACCATTGATGGAGCTGTAGATTGGAATCAAGGTCTTGAGTTTTATAACGCTGCCCGCCGACTTGGGAAAAATGTTATACTTCTTTCGTATCCCGATGAAAATCATCATCTGGCGAATAAAAGCAACCAGATTGACTTTCAAATTAGGATGAAACAATATTTTGATCATTATCTGAAAGGAACTGAAGCTCCTGAATGGATGGAAAAAGGGATTAAACAAAAAGATAAACTTTATAATAAAGCAAAGTGATCAGTTCTTTGTTTTGTAGGAAATAGGGATGGCGTCCCTATATTTTAATGCAAAATTTTAAACACCAACTCTTTCATCAACTCGCCATCTGTCGCGGTAACATTATTTACCCCTTTTGCTTTCAAATCGTATTCGCGTAAACTTGAAATGATGCGAGTGAGCTTGTTCATATTGTAATTCTGCGAGGCGATTTTATAATCTTTCAGGTAGAACTTGGGAACCGATAATGCACCAGCTATTGTATCTTCATTCTTACCTTTCACCTGATGATAGATGAGCGTTTTAACAAAAAATCCATACAATAAGCCAACTACCTTTACCATTGGATTGTCTCTTTGATTAGCTGCAAAATAATTTATGATCTGATTTGCTCTTACCACATCTTTTTTCCCTAATGCATTTTGCAATTCAAAAACATTATAATCCTTGCTGATGCCAATATTTGTTTCGATATGGGTTGGTGTAATTTCAGTTCCTTTTGGCAGGTTGATACATAATTTCTCGATTTCGTTTGAAACTTTACTCAAATCGGTACCTAAAAATTCTGTCATCAGCAATGCCGCTTTGGACTGGATTGAATAACCACGAATGCCCAATTGCTTATTGATCCATTCAGATATTTGATACTCGAATAACTTTTTTGATTCAAAAACAACACCAATTTTACTTAAACTTTTTGCCAATTGTTTTCGTTGATCAAGCTTGGTGTATTTATAACAAAACACCAAAATGGTGGATTCAAGCGGCTGATTGACATAAGATAGTAAGTCATCAATTTTTTTAATTTCCTGAGCTTCTTTGACAATTACCACATGCTTGTGCCCGAGCATCGGAAAACGCTTTGCATGACTAACGATTGTTGGAACATCAGTATCCTTTCCATAAACTACGGTTTGATCAAACTCCTTTTGCCCTTCATCCAAAACATTGTTCTCTATATAATCCGTAATTACATCAATGAAGTACGATTCTTCCCCATATAGGAAATAGATGGGGTAGTATTTTTTACTTTTAAGGTCAGCAAGAATTTGATTATAAGTCATCATAATTTAGTCGAAATACAGATGTTTAACAGTTTCTCTTTTTTCAATCAGTTGACGTAACGATTCTATCCCAATTTTCAGGTGAACATCAACAAAGTTTTCTGTTACAATATTATCACTCTTCTCGGTTTTGACTCCTTCTGAAATCATTGGCTGATCTGAAACCATTAACAATGCCCCGGTTGGAATTGAATTTGCAAAACCGACAATAAAAATGGTGGCGGTTTCCATGTCAATTGCCATCGAACGCGTTTTCATCAAATATTCCTTAAACTTATCATCCGATTCCCAAACTCTTCTGTTCGTTGTATAAACAGTTCCGGTCCAATAATCCTGCTTAAAGTCACGAATGGTTGTAGATATTGCCTTTTGTAGGTTAAATGCCGGAAGTGCAGGAACTGCTTTTGGAAAATAATCGTTGGAAGTTCCTTCTCCCCTTATGGCTGCAATGGGCAGAATAAAGTCGCCAAGATTATTCTTCTTTTTAAGACCACCACACTTGCCTAAAAACAAACATGCTTTTGGCTTTACAGCGCTTAACAAATCCATGATGGTAGCTGCGTTTGGACTTCCCATTCCAAATTTAATGATGGTTATATTGCCAGCCGTGGCACTTGGCATTGCTTTGTGTTCGCCTTTTATAGGAACATTGTTCCATTTGGCAAATAACTCAACATAATTGCTAAAATTTGTCAATAATATATATTCTCCAAATTCCTCAATGGCCGTGCCTGTATAACGGGGAAGCCAATTCTCGACAATCTCTTTTTTTGTTTTCATGAAATTGAATTTTCAGGTTATGCTATATTCTGAACAAAAAAACCTTTTCATTACAGGTAAAATTACGCATGAAACAAAGTTAATTGAAATTATCAATAATTAGAGGTTTAGCAAGAAATGAAGGATGAAACCAAATAAGTTAAATATATTTGTAAGCTTAGCGTGAATTACAACGAATGAAAAAACTTAACCTTCCCGAATTTGAATTTCGATTGAGAAAATCAAATGACAGAACTGAAATTTTTGATGAATTCAGAAAAAAATATATTGTATTAACTCCTGAAGAATGGGTACGTCAAAATCTTTTAAAGTATCTTCATTTTAATAAAAACATCCCTAAAGGTTTAATCACTGTAGAGAAAGGGTTGACCCTTAATCAATTAAAAAAAAGAGCTGACATTTTAATTTATACGCGAAAAGGGAATCCATGCATGATTGTTGAATGTAAATCTCCAGATATATCAATTGACCAAAACACATTTGAGCAAATTGCCCGTTACAACATGACCTTGAAGGTTGATTACTTACTTGTGTCCAACGGACTTGAACACTTTTGTTGTAAAATTGACTTCGAAAACAAATCATTTTCTTTTCTTGAAGATATTCCGAATTTTGAAACGCTAAACCACTAATCTCTAGATTGAATTCTAATTACTTAAAAAATGTTTAAATAGTAATAAATAATTCATTTATTTAAAAAATATTTTAAATTTGCATGTACTTAAAATTTCTATGAAAATGAAAAGCATTATCCTCAAAGTATTTTTAGCAGTAGTCATCATCGTTTTAGGTTATTT
Source organism: Bacteroidetes bacterium HGW-Bacteroidetes-17 (assembly GCA_002840985.1). Taxonomy (GTDB): domain Bacteria; phylum Bacteroidota; class Bacteroidia; order Bacteroidales. The sequence continues at coordinate 2,544 of PHDM01000083.1, read as the reverse complement.
GGTTGTTGATAGTATCATGGAACCAGTTAGGTTTGAAAATGAAAAGGCCACAAGGGAAAAAGTTGTAATCAATCTCTTAAAAGAAATTAGAGAGGCTCAAATTGCCTATAAAGGTATTTATAAACAATATGCCCCAACATTTGATACCTTGATTGATTTTATCAAAAATGGTCAACTTCCGGTTGTAAATATCATTCCGGATCCAAATGATACAACATTCACCAAAACGATTAATGACACAACAGGCTATACCAGTGTTGGGGAAATAATCTTTAAGAACCGGAAAAATTTTGATCCTGAAAGTATTCAATACATCCCATTTTCTGAGGGTCAAAAATTCAATTTATCTGCTTCGGTAATTGAAATAAGCAAAGTTAGGGTGCCCGTATTTGAAATTTCAGCTGACTATAATCTGATATTATTTGGTATGGATCAACAACTTATACAAAATTTGATCAAAAAACAGAGAGAGTTTGACAGATTTCCGGGCCTGAAAGTTGGTTCATTAACTGAAGCTTCAACTGATGGCAACTGGGAATTCTAACCAAATTCCTGTCAGATGTCTTTAAACATAATAAAATTAAACACTTACATAGATAAGGCTCTGGCAAAGGCCAACAACGACTATTCAGATTTTAACAAAAACTACATACTATCCATCCAGATCTCTCTGGATGGATTTTCTTTTTGTATCGTTGACGATGAACGAAGTAAAATAATTGCACTTGAAACGTATGCCATTCAAGAAATAGATAATTATGAGATTCTGGCAAAAGATTTGGGTGAATTAATTAATAATTTAGATATTATTAAAAGAAGGTTCAATCGCGTTAATGTGTTATTTGAAGGAACAAAGGCCACCTTAATCCCTTTCCCTTTATTTGAAGAAACAGCATCGCAACATTATTTAAATTTCAATCATAAATTAGAGTATGGCGAAGAGATCTCATTCGATAAATTGAATTCTCTTCAGGCTTATAATGTATTTGCAATTCCTACATGCATTAAAGAGATGATTAAATCGAAATTTATCAATTACAAAATCAATCATTTTTCCAGCACATTGATTGAAGGCTTATTGATTAAATATAAAAATCAGGATTTAAATAATCAGGTTTTTGTTAATATACGATCAAACTATTTGGATGTTTTAATTATTGAAGGGTCTAAACTTGTTTTCTTCAATACGTTCAAATATAAGACCCCTGAAGATCTTGCTTATTTTCTGATTTATGTGTTGGAACAACAAAAACTAAATCCTGAAAATATTGACCTGATCATGCTTGGCGAGATTGATAAAAATTCGAAATATTACGAAATTTTGTATAAGTACATACGCAATATTGAATTTATTGAACGAAATGACTTTTTTACCTACAGTTATGCATTGGATGAAGTACCTTCCAACTTTTATTATAACCTCTTAAATGCAAGCTCATGCGAATTATAAGCGGAAAATACAGAGGTAAGAAACTATATCCACCAAAAAATCTTCCTGTTCGTCCAACGACTGATTTCGCAAAAGAAAGCTTATTTAATATTTTAAATAACAGACTTAATTTTGAAAAGGTTAAAGTATTGGATTTGTTTGCCGGTACCGGAAGCATTTCCTTTGAATTTGCTTCTCGTGGAACCTTATCCATTAAAGCTGTTGACATTAACAGTCATTGTGTTGATTTCATCCGCAAAACAACTCAGGAGTTAAATTTCACAAACCTGAATTGTGTTAAATCGAATGTATTTCAGTATCTCAATAATGCTATTGAAACTTATGATTTCATTTTTGCGGATCCACCGTATGATTTAGAAGGATCATTAAATATTCCTGACCTGATTTTTGAAAATAAATTGCTGAACGTAGGTGGTTTTTTAATTATGGAACATTCGAGAAATTTAACTTTTGTCGACCATCCTAATTTTAGTGAGCACAGAAAATACGGGAATGTGAATTTTTCATTTTTTGCCAGGCACATCGATTAACCAAAAATGCCATCATTCAACTTGAACAATGGCATTATGCTATTTGGGGTTAGTATTCATCTTCATGAAAGAAAAAATCTTCTCTTGTCGGATAGTCGGGCCAGATGTCTTCAATACTTTCGTAAATCTCGCCCTCATCTTCAATTTCTCTCAAATTTTCGATTACCTCCATTGGGGCACCTGATCTGATTCCAAAATCGATCAACTCCTCCTTCGTAGCAGGCCATGGTGCATCCTCTAATTTTGAGGCTAATTCTAATGTCCAATACATAGTAAAGAAATTTAAGGTTTACTTTTTTGCAAAAATAATTTTTTTTCGATATATATCAAGATATATTTCACTAATTTTTCAATAATAAAATATTAAGCGGGCAATAAAGATCATATGATTGCCTTTTATTTGATTCTCAAAGCAATCCGGAATCACTAAAGAAAATTCTTAAAGTTGACTATCCCCGTGGCAAGCCAAGGGGTACTTTGCCAACTTTATTTCAGCAAAAAGCTGAAAACCGAATTTTCATTATTTCACCCCTCTGTCAGTCATTCGACTGACATCTCCCCTGA
>PHDM01000082.1:2123-18237 GCA_002840985.1 Bacteroidetes bacterium HGW-Bacteroidetes-17 | reverse complement strand
GAGGAACCTGGTCGGAATTTGTAGTTGTAAATATTACAGATTGTATTTCACTAAAAGATAAAATGCCAATTGAACAGGCAGCATGTTTTGCCGTAAATCCTTTTACGGCTTATGGCTTATATGAGTTGGCTCAATCGGAAGATTGCGAAGCCATTATTCAAAATGCAGCAACAGGACAAGTGGGGCGATTCATCCGTGTTTTTGCCAAGGGAGATAAAATGAATATTATTAATATAGTCAGGAAACCGGAACATGTTGCCCAACTAAAAGCGGAAGGTGAAAAATATGTATTGGATGCAAGTGTGGAAGGATTTGTAGAAGCATTAAAAACATTGGCTCACAAATTGAATGCAACCATGGCCTACGATGCTGTTGGCGGTGAAATGACGGCCCAATTGTTAAATGCCATGCCACCTGATTCAGAGGTTATTTTGTATGGAGGTTTATCGGGAAATCAAGTTATAGGAATAGATCCAATGGGTGTAATTTTTAATCGGAAAATATTATCGGGATTTAATTTAATGGATTGGATAGAAAACCTTGAAGATGGTGAATTTGAAGAAGTTTCCGATTATTTGCAGGATTTATTTATTGAAGGTACTTTAAAAACAGCTATTCAGGGTAGCTATTCATATGAAGATGTGGTGACCGGAATCAGGGCTTATATCGGGAATATGAGTGGAGGTAAAATTTTAATTAAACCTTAATGAAATTCAGGCTTGTCATTTCAAGGAACGAAAGTGACGAGAAATAGAATAATAATTTGTATAGGTGAGATTGCCTGAAAAGAATTAACTAGTCAGATTGAGCTTGTCGAAATCTTGTTTAAATTAAAAGAAGGGCATCTCGACTGTGCTCGATGTGACAAGCTATAATTTATATTTGCTTCTGGGCAAACCATTTATAGAAAACTAATCAATGAAAAAAACAGGCTTATTTTTCGGTTCGTTTAACCCAATTCACATTGGTCATCTGGTCATTGCTGAATATATGGTTGAAAATACGGATCTGGAAGAAATATGGTTCGTTGTTTCGCCCCAAAATCCATTAAAAGAAAAGAAATCCTTATTAGCCGATAATCACCGCTGGTACATGGTAAATCTGGCAATTGAAAACGATGCAAGGTTTAAAGCCATCGACATTGAATTTCACATGCCACGGCCTTCTTATACCATCGATACCCTTACCCGATTGAATGAAAAATATCCGAACAATGTTTTTGTGTTGGTAACGGGTTCCGACATTTTCAAAAATTTCCATAAGTGGAAAAATCATGATACCCTAATTAATCAATTCCCATTTTATGTTTACAACCGCCCTAATTTTAGGCTCGGGAGCTATGAAAATCACCCTCAAGTAAAGCTTTTTGATGCACCCCAAATGGAGATATCTTCCAGCTTTATTCGAAACAGTATTAAAGAAGAGAAGGAAATTCAATACATGTTACCCCCTCAAATTGATAAGTATATCAAGGAAATGAATTTTTACAAGAAATAATTTTAAAGTTGAAATCCCATTTCAAAAATATTTTCATTTCATTTTTTTCAAACGCGTCACCAAAATAGGGTCTTCTTTCTCTTCGGTATCTAATTGCTATCAGACTCTTTTTTATGATTAACACTTGATCTTATTGATAGATAAACTTATGTAAAATGAAAAATTACCGTTTAAACTTGCAATATTGGGTTATTATTCTTGTTACCGTAATTTTAGTTTTTTTATTTAACGCTTCTTTAACCTTTGCTCAATCAACTCCGAATTTTTTCAAAAATGGCCAGATTATTGACACAGTTTATTGTGTTAAAGACTTGTCGCAGCGCTATGCACTTTATTTGCCAACATACTATGATGAAAGTAAAGAGTGGCCGATCATTTATATTTTAGAACCCGGTGCCCGTGCAAAAATGCCTTTGGATAGCTTAAAAAAAACTGCTGAACAGTATGGATATATATTAGCGAGTTCGTATAATTCGCATAATGGTCCTTGGGGTGAAATGTTTGAGGCAAACAAATTTATGGCTGAGGATGTAGAAACCCGTTTCTCTGTTAATCAGGACAGAAAATATCTTTGTGGATTTTCAGGAGGTTCCAGGGGTGCAATGGCTATTGCAGTTCTATCCGGAAATGTAAAGGGAGTCATCGGGTGTGGTGCCGGATTTCCAGACTTAAAAGAATATTGTCCTACCTCTGAATCTGCTTTTGTATATTATGGATTGGTGGGTAATGCAGACATGAATTATTTGGAAATGCTTGAGATGGAAGGATATTTCAAAAAAATAGGGATGATTTCTCAAATTCAAACTTTTAATGCCGGGCATATATGGCCAAGTCAGGAATTGCTGAATGATGCAGTTGAATGGTTGGAGTTGCAGGCAATGAATAAGAAAATCATTGAACCGGATACTGCTTTTATTAATAATCAATTTCAGAAATGCACTTCGGTGGGAAGGCAGCTATTTAATGAGAGCAAATTAACCGAAACCGTAAAAATTTATAATTATATTATTGACGATTTTACAAGTTATTTTGATGTTTCTGGTTTTCAACAAGAAATTGAAAAAATTGAACAAACCAAGGCGTATTTGAAAGAACAATCAGAATGGGGGAAGTTTCGAAATGAGGAAAATAGGTTGATTGATTCTTACCAAACTGCAATAAGTCAAATTAGGTTTGAAGGAAATCTGGCAGATAGTAATCTTATTTGGTGGGGAAATCAAATAAGTTACTTGCACAGATTGGAGAAAAACAAGAATGAAAATAAAAGATTAATGGCTTCCAGATTGATCTCAAGTTTGACGAATTCTTTCGTTCAGAATGGCTCTGATTTTTTAAGTATTAAGCAATATAAAGAAGCTGCACTGCAATTTAAATTATGGACAATCATTTCACCTGAAAATAGAGGTGCCCATTATAATTTAGCACGAGCATATGCATTGAGCGGTCAAAAACGGAATGCGATAGAATCATTGGAAATGGCAGTAAAACTTGGCTTCCAAAGATTAGAACTATTAAAGGAGGATTCAGCTTTTGATTCGATTCGGGAAGAGAAAAAATTTATATTGCTTGTAAGCAATTTAAATGAATAATAAAGTAAAGGACTTGTAAAATAACATCCATTCTCATAATTATTAAATCTTAAATCTTAAATAATTTTGAGGAATATACATATTTTATATATAGTAGAATATCAAACGTTGATCGAATTATTTTTGACGACACCTATTTTTTTTTAAATTTATCCCAATTAATTGTTAATCAAATCTAATTCTCATGAAAAAAATTCTGGGTATAACTCTTATTGCTATCATGCTTTTACCGGTTATTCAGGTTTCCGGTGCTAAAAAGAAAACTAATGAAGTTTCATTTTCATATAATGAAAAACTATTTAATGCCATAGAATGGCGGTCGATTGGGCCTTTTGTTGGGGGCAGGTCGGATGCGGTGACGGGAATTTCGGGTAAACCTAACTTATACTATTTTGGCTCTACTGGCGGAGGTGTTTGGAGAACCCTTGATGCCGGAAATAGTTGGGAAAATATTTCGGATGGATGCTTTGGAGGTTCGATTGGTGCAATTGCCGTCAGTGAGTGGGACAATAATGTTATCTATGTGGGTGGGGGAGAAAAAACAGTTCGTGGCAATGTATCGTCAGGTTCAGGAATATGGAAATCGGTCAATGCCGGAAAAACATGGGAATCCATCGGCCTTTTGGAATCAAGACATATTTCAAGAATCAGGATACACCCAAAAAATGCTGACTTAATTTATGTGGCAGTAATGGGCGATTTATTTAAATCATCAGAAGAACGGGGAGTATTCCGTTCAAAAGATGGGGGAAAAAGTTGGGAGAAGATTTTATTTGCGAATGAAAATGCCGGAGCAGTTGATTTAGTGATGGATCCCAATAATCCACGTATTCTTTATGCCAGTACCTGGCGTATCAGAAGAACCCCATTTAGTTTGGAAAGTGGAGGTGAAGGTTCATATTTGTGGAAAAGTACGGATGGAGGAGATACCTGGAAAAACATTTCTGAAAATACTGGTTTACCAAAAGGAGTTTGGGGTATTATTGGGGTGACGGTTTCACCGGTTAATTCAGATCGTATCTGGGCCATTATTGAGAATGAAGACGGCGGTGTATATCGCTCGGACGATGGTGGGGAGAATTGGAGCAAACTCAATTCTGATAGGGCTTTAAGGCAACGTGCTTGGTATTACTCGCGTATTTATGCCGATACAAAAGATGCCGATATGGTGTATGTTTTAAATGTAAATTATCATCGCTCAAAAGATGGTGGAAAATCCTTCGAAAGATTTAATGCCCCTCACGGTGATCATCACGATTTATGGATTTCCCCTGAAGATAATCAGAAAATGATTATCGCCGATGATGGAGGTGCTCAGGTAAGTCTTACCGGAGGCGAAAATTGGTCATCTGCACAGAATCAGCCAACCGGACAATTTTACAGGGTTGTTACTGATAATCATTTCCCATATCGAATTTATGGAGCACAACAGGATAATTCAACAGTAAGAATTGCTCATCGCACATCAGGTGGATCAATTGGTGAAAGGGATTGGGAAAATACCGCTGGTTCTGAAAGTGCGCATATTGCTGTTGATCCCTTAGACAACGACATCGTTTATGGAGGGAATTACGGTGGATATATCCAAAGATTGAATCATCGAACGGGTGAAAACAGGGCAGTAAATGTTTGGCCGGACAATCCTATGGGGCATGGTGCCGAAGGAATGAAATACCGTTTTCAATGGAATTTCCCTATTTTCTTTTCTCCAAATAATCCAAAAAAGCTATACACCGCGTCTAATCATTTGCACGTTTCCTATGATGAAGGCCATACCTGGGAAATTATCAGCCCTGATTTAACCACCAATGATCCTGAAAAACTCAAATCATCAGGCGGGCCAATAACTCAAGACAACACCAGTGTTGAATATTATTGTACCATTTTTACGGCATGTGAATCTCCTTACGAGGTAGATTTACTTTGGGCTGGCTCGGATGATGGGTTGCTCCATGTGAGCAAGGATGGCGGGAAAACATGGACCAATGTTACCCCAAAGGGAATGCCCGAATTAATGATGTTTAATAGCATCGATCCCGATCCGTTCGTAAAAGGAGGAGCTTATGTAGCGGGAACGCGATACAAATTAGGCGATAACGAGCCTTATCTGTATAAAACAAAGGATTACGGTCAAACCTGGGAAAAAATCACAACCGGAATTGATCCTAATCATTTCACCAGAGTTGTTAGAGCCGATCCTATGAAAGCTGGATTACTCTATGCCGGAACTGAAAATGGAATGTATATTTCGTTTGATGATGGAGCAAATTGGCAAACCTTTCAATTAAACTTGCCCATTGTTCCTATAACTGACTTAACAATAAAAGACAATAACTTAATTGCTGCAACCCAAGGTCGTAGTTTTTGGTTAATTGATGACATTACTCCACTACACCAACTTAGTGAGGAAGTGGCTAACAGTAAGTTTTATTTATATCAACCAACGGCAAGTTGGCGCATGGGTGGAAGAGGCAGGGGAAGAGGAGGTAGTTCTGCCGGACAAAATCATCCTGGGGGAGTCATAATTCATTTTTACCTAAAAGAAAAAGGAGAAAAAGATAAGGTCAGCCTTGAAATATTTGAAGCAGATGGTGATTTGATCAGTAAGTTTAGCACCAATCCTGACAAAAAAGCCAAAGAAGGTAAGTTAGAAATAAAGGAAGGGATGAACCGGTTTATATGGAACATGATGTATCCGGGTGCTGATAGTTTTGACGGCATGATTCTTTGGGGAGCTTCCATGAGCGGGCCAAGAGCATTACCCGGTATTTACAAGGCTAAACTTATGGTTAATGATGAAGGAAGTGAAACCACTTTTGAAATTCTGAAAGATCCAAGAAACGATGCTACAATGGCTGACTTACAAGCTCAATTCGATTTTATCATTTCTGTAAGAGATAAACTTTCGGAAACCAATAATGCCATCACGAATATCCGTGAAGCCCGAAAACAAATTAATTTAATAACAGGGAACATGAAAGGGGATGATTTTAAGGAAATAAACGATAAAGCAAAAAATATCCTTAAAGCAATGAAGGAAGTGGAAGAAGCACTTTATCAAACCAAAAATCAGAGTGGACAGGACCCCTTGAACTTCCCGATTAAATTGAACAATAAATTAGGGCATTTGAGTTCGTTGGCATCAACTGGTGATAATCCGCCTACTGCATCTGCCGTTGCTTTTAAGAAAGAAGTAACTGCTGCAATTGATGCAGAATTAAATAAACTAAAGGATGTTTTTGAAACAGAGATTCCTGCTTTTAATAAAATGGTGAAGGAAAAAGATGTGGATGCGGTTATTTTAAATAAAAAATAACTGGTCACTTCGAGCACTTGTGCTGAGCTAGTCGAAGCATGTCGAGAAGTGACCATATCCTGACAATCGTTTTTGACAGGCTCGAACTGACGGATAAAATGTCATTTCGAGTAGAACTGCAAAACTCTGATAAATTAAAAAAGGACGCCATCCTCTTGATGATGGTGTCCTTTTAATGTGGTGACTGAGCGCAGTCGAAGTCACATTTCGACTGCGCTCAATGTTCTTGCATTATTTCGAAGCAGCCATGGCTTCAACTTCGGCAACCGTTTTTGGAATTGGCTTTCCTAAAACGCGGTTTCCGGTTTCAGTTACCAATACATCGTCTTCAATTCTGACTCCACCAAAATCTTTATAGGTTTCTACTTTGTCAAAGTTGATAAATTCAGCATTGGTTTCATCTTTTTTCCATTTATCGATTAATTCAGGAATGAAATAACATCCGGGTTCAACAGTCAATACAAAACCGGGTTGTAATTTTCTGCCTAATCTTAAATAAGCTGTACCAAACTGATTGCTGCGTTTTGTGTGTTCATCATAACCAACGAAATTTTCGCCCAATCCTTCCATATCATGAACATCCAGCCCCATCATATGACCTAATCCGTGAGGCATAAACAAAGCATGAGCTCCGGCTTTAACGGCTGCATCCATGTCCCCTTTCATTAATCCTAAAGCTTTCATTCCTTCAGCAATAACTTTACAGGACGCCAAATGAACTTCACGATACTCAATACCGGGCCTGATCAACTCAATGGCTTTCATATTTGCATTTAAGACCACCTCATAAATCTCTTTTTGTCGCTGACTGAATTTGCCACCAACCGGAGTTGTACGGGTAATGTCACTTGAATAATGCATGGTAGTTTCAGCACCCGCATCAGCAATCATCATGCGGCCTTCGGTTAAGGTATTGCCATGATAATGATTATGTAAAGTTTGTCCGTTAATGGTCAAAATAACGGGGAAAGAAACCGGTCCGCCTTGTGCTAAGGAGATTCCTTCCATCGTACCTGCAATCTCACGTTCAACAATACCTACTTTAGCCATTTTCATGGCAGTAGTATGCATATCGTAGGCTATGTCAATCGCTTTTTCTATCTCTGCAATCTCAAATTTATCTTTAATCGAACGAAGTTTAATCACAGCTTTTACTAACTCCACAGAAACATAATCTTTCACTCTAGCAGTTAATAATCCGAGCAACTGTTTGATTTGCACCAAACGGTCACCACGATAATAAGGCAGGAAATGAACCTTTCTTCCTGACTTTATCTGTGTGGCTAAAAAATCGGCCAAATCATTGTAAGGAGCAGTATTTTCAACACCAACCAATGCAGCCTGAGATTTCACACTTGGCTGAGGTCCCATCCAAATAATATCTTCGATATCTACATCATTAGCAAAAATATAATTTTTACCATTGTCGATGTCGATCACACCTACAAAATCCGGATGATCTAGTCCAAAGAAATAAAGGAAATCACTATCCTGACGAAAATGATAGGTGTTTGCGGGATAATTGTACGAGGCTTCTGAATTACCAAAAATTAGAGCTAAGCCTGAACTCATTTCTTTTTTTAATCGATTTCGGCGGTCGATATAAACTTCTTTTTTAAACATACTGTGTTATTTTTGATTTTTAATTTATTATTTTTGATTTCTTTTCATTTGTGCAAAATAAATATGAATTCACCTATTAATTGGCACACTTGCCTGCGGCAAGCAGGTTTTCAAATTTTCACATCAGCTAATTGCCTTCTGCCATTAAAGCTTCGATTTCATCCGGTTCGATCGGAATATTTTTCATTAAATCAACCGGGCCTTCTTTGGTCACTAAGATATCATTTTCCAATCGAATGCCAATACCTTCTTCTTTAATATACAAAGCAGGTTCACAGGTAAATACCATGCCTGCTTTCATCTCTTCATATTTTGAACCTACATCATGAACGTCCAATCCCAAATAATGCGAAGTTCCATGCATGAAATATTTTAACAAAACTGAATTGGCTTTGATTGGATCTTTGAATTCGTCGTCGGTCATCAACCCTAAATTAAGCAACTCTGATTGCATCAATCCATTCACGGCTTTGTTAAGTTTGTCAACTGTATTGCCAACAACCAACATTTTAATGGCTTCCTTTTGAACCCTCAAAACTGCCTCATAAATGGCGCGCTGACGTGTTGTAAATTTTCCGTTTACAGGAATGGTACGGGTTAGGTCGGCAGCATAATTTGCATATTCGGCTCCAAAATCCATTAACAACATTTCGCCATCTTTACAAACTTTATCATTTTCAACATAGTGTAAAGTGCAGGCATTAATACCTGTGGCAATAATCGGTGCATAAGCGTGTCCGTTTGCTCCATTTCTGGTAAATTCATAATCAATTTCCGATTGTACTTCGTATTCCTTGAGTTGAGGTTTGGTTTTATAAAGCACTTTCCTAAAAGCGATTTCGGTAATATCGATTGCTTTTTGTATCAATGCAATTTCTATATCCGATTTGATGGTTCGCAACTCAGCCAAAATGGGTGCTGATCGTTCAAATTTATGAGCAGGATATTTTTCTTTGAGCTTTTCTGCAAAACGGCGATCTCTCGACATTACTTCAGTCGAATATTTTACATATTCGTTGAAATTAAAATAAATATTTTCCGAAGCGAGAATAATTTCATTAAGAACTAAATCTAATCTCGATACGAACATCACCTTTTTTATACCAGAAATCTTTTGTGCTTCGGCGATTGTTAATTTATGGCCAAACCATGTTTCAAGTTGTTCGTTGGCCTCAAGTAGGAAAAGTACCTCACGCAACTTTGGGTCCGGGTGATTCGGTGCGAGGATCAAAAGACTTTGCTCTTGTTCAATTCCTGTTAAGTAAAAGAAATCAGAGTTTTGCCTGAAAGGATAGTTTTGATCCCCATTGCGGGTAAATTCATCATTCGAATGAAAAACCGCAACAGAATTCACTTTTAATTTATGACTAAAATTCATTCTGTTGAGGGTGAAGAATTCTGAACCAATTGAGGCATATCTCATTTCAATAGTTTTTATTTATAAACAGTAAAAATATGGCAGTAAACTATTCTTAATTGAAATTAAAACTTAAATTTGTTAATCTGTTTTAACAACAAAAATAGAAATTTGCTTTCTTAAATGCCAGTAATAAGTAATCAAAGAATTAAAATCAGATTTATCTCACAAAATGTATTGTATTATTTCTGTTAAATAAAAATTATCATGAGTTATCAAAACGCTTTTTCCTCAATCACAAAAAAGGTCACGACGGCTATTGCCGGGCTATTTTTGATCATGTTTTTAATGGTACACCTAGGAATTAATTTGTTCATTCTCCCGATCACTGAAAATCATCAGGAGATGTTTGCTGCTGCAGCACATTTTATGGGCACGAACTGGATTGTCAAAGTATTCGAAATCGTTTTGATGGGTGCCATTTTAATCCATGTTATACTTGGATTCATCTTGCAATTCCAAAATTGGGCAGCCCGGGGACAACAACAGTACAAAGTCAGGAGTCGATCAACGACCTCCTTTATGTCAAGGTATATTATTTATACCGGTATCATGATTCTTCTATTTTTAGCTGTACATTTTTACAACTTTTATTTTATAAAACTCGGATTGGTTGCTGCACCGGATATTGCAAATATTGCCCATCCTCAAGAAGAGCATTTTTATGAATTGGCGGTTTATCTGTTCACCAACGAAATAGGATATTCGGTTTTATACATAGTTTCCTTTATTTTCTTAGGAATTCATTTAAATCATGCTTTCCAATCAGCTTTTCAAACCTTAGGTTTGAATCATAAAAAATACACCCCAGCAATTAAAATAATAGGGAATCTATATTCAATTATTATTCCGATTGGATATATGATGATTCCTCTTTACTTTATGATTTATGGATAATGATAATTTTTTGCAAGCACATATAAAGATTAAAACAATGACAAAATTAGATGCAAAAATTCCGGAAGGACCTTTGGCGGAGAAATGGACCAAATATAAAGCCAATGCCAAATTAGTGAATCCTGCAAACAGGAAGAAACTTGATATAATCATGGTAGGTACGGGTTTGGCCGGTTCAGGGGCAGCTTCCAGTTTAGGCGAAATGGGCTATAATGTTAAAGCATTTTGTTTTCAGGATACACCACGCCGCGCTCACTCAGTTGCTGCTCAAGGTGGAATAAATGCCAGTAAAAACTATAAAAATGATGGGGATAGCGATTATCGTCTTTTTTATGATATGATCAAAGGGGGCGATTATCGTTCCCGTGAAGCAAATGTTTATCGTGCTGCCGAGGTTAGCAATGCAACCATCGACCAACTCACGGCACAAGGAGTTCCATTTGCCCGCGAATATGGTGGAACATTGGACAATCGATCTTTTGGTGGAGTTCAGGTATCAAGAACTTTTTATGCAAAAGGCCAAACAGGTCAGCAATGCTTATTAGGTGTATACTCAGGAATAAGCCGTCAAATTAAAGCAGGAACAGTTACCATGTACCCAAGACGAGATATTCTTGATATCGTTGTGATTGATGGGAAGGCCAGGGGTGTGATTGCCCGGAACCTTGTGACCGGTGAAATTGAGCGTCATTCAGCTCATGCTGTCGTACTTGCAACAGGAGGTTATGGAACGGTTTATTATTTATCGACTCTCGCGGTTAATTCGAATGCAAGTGCTGCATGGAGTGCATACAAACGAGGTGCGTTTTTTGCCAATCCAAGTTTTATTCAAATCCATCCAACCAGTATTCCTGTGTTGAACGATTATCAGGCCAAATTAACCTTGATGTCAGAATCATTAAGAAATGATGGTCGAATATGGGTACCATTGAAAAAAGGCGACAAACGTCATCCAGCAGATATTCCTGAAGCAGAAAGGGATTATTACTTGGAAAGAAGATATCCTGCATTTGGTAATTTAGTTCCTCGAGATGTTGCATCCAGGGCAGCAAAAGAACGATGTGATGCAGGTTACGGTGTTGGCGAAACAGGATTAGCTGTTAATCTTGATTTTAAAGATGCCATTGCGAAGCAAGGAAAAGCTGCCATAGAAAATAAATACGGTAATTTATTCGAAATGTATGAAAAAATTACGGGCATGAATCCTTACGAGCAGCCAATGAGAATTTATCCGGCAGGGCATTATACCATGGGGGGCTTATGGGTTGATTACGATTTGATGACTACTGTTCCGGGATTATTTGCCATTGGTGAATCAAATTTTTCGGATCATGGAGCTAACCGACTTGGTGCAAGTTCATTAATGCAATGTGCAGGCGACGGGTTGTTCATCCTTCCTTATACCATCAGTAATTATTTGGCAGATGAGATCAAAACACCTCGCTATTCAACTGAATTACCCGAATTTGATGAAGCAGAAAAATCTGCCCAAGATAAATTAAACAAGCTATTGGCCATTAATGGTACCGAAACAGCTACTTCATTCCACAAACGATTAGGTAAAATCCTTTGGGATTATAGCGGAATGTCAAGAAATGAAGAAGGTTTGAAAAAAGGCTTGAAATTAGTTGAAGAACTCAAAGCAGAATTTTGGCAAAAATTAAGGATCCCGGGTGGGGAAGCTGAAATCAATCAGGAACTTGAAAAAGCAGGGAGAATTGCCGATTTCTTCGAAATTGCAAAACTGATCATCACCGATGGTTTGAACCGAAATGAGTCATGTGGTGCCCACTTCCGAGAAGAAAGTCAAACCGAAACAGGCGAAGCCAAACGTGATGATAAAAACTATGCATATGTTGCTGCATGGGAATATCAGGGCGACGATAAAGCTCCCAAATTACATAAGGAGGCTTTGAATTATGAGTATGTTGAAGTAAAAGAAAGAAGTTATAAATAGAATTAAGATACAAGACGCTAGACCTTAGACCAGTTATTTTTGTCTAATATCTAACATCTAAAGTCTTCAAATCTTTAAAATATGAAAGTAAAACTAAAAATCTGGCGACAAAAAAACGCGAAGGCAAAAGGTAAATTTGTGGATTACGATCTGGATGAAGTTTCAACAGAAATGTCATTCCTTGAAATGTTGGATGCCTTAAATGATAAGTTAATTAGACGTGGCGAAGAACCTGTTGCTTTTGAGCATGATTGCCGTGAAGGAATTTGTGGTAGTTGTAGTCTTTATATCAATGGGCAGCCTCATGGCCCTGAACAAAAAACTACTACATGCGAGCTTCACATGAGATCGTTTAAAGATGGGGCTACCATTGTGATTGAACCTTTTAGGGCAAAAGCTTTTCCGATAATGAAAGATCTGATTGTTGACCGAAATGCTTTCGATAAAATTATATCGGCTGGTGGATTTATATCGATCAATGCCGGATCAGCGCAAGATGCAAATTCCATACTGGTTAAAAAAGAAAATGCCGATGAAGCCATGAACTCTGCGAGCTGTATTGGTTGTGGTGCCTGCGTAGCTGCATGTAAAAATGCGTCGGCCATGTTATTTGTTTCGGCGAAAGTTTCGCAGTTTGCATTATTGGAACAAGGTAAAGTTGAAGCCAAGGAAAGGGTACAGGCCATGGTTGCGAAAATGGATGAACTTGGATTTGGCAATTGTACCAATACCTATGCCTGTGAAGCTGAATGCCCAAAAGGAATTTCGGTTGAGAATATTGCCCGTATGAACAGGGAATTCCTAAGCGCGAAATTGACTTAATAATTTAATTTTTAAAATAAAAAGAGGTTGTCTCAGACTAGTGAGACAACCTCTTTTCTTTTTTGGACCGGCTTACTTTTTCTTTTATTATTAAGTGCTAATTTTTTATCGGCATAATTGATTAAAGGATCTCACTTCTTGGGACTCTATTAGCTCTTTTTATACGCCATATCTGAGAAATTATTAAACTAATAATAGCGATTGGATTAATGAATAAAATTTGAATTCTAAAAAAGCCAAACATCTCCTCTTTGTCTTTGGTAAAATGGACATAAAGGAACGGTAATACTAAAAAAAGTATTACAGATGCAATAATCCATTCAATGATCATTCGTTTTGTTTTCATAAGTCATTAATTTTATTTTTAGAGATTTATGGTTCATCCGCAGTTTCAAACATTTCTTCTGAAGCAGCAATAGCACACATTGATGCAACTGTAGTTGCACATGCTACACTCGCCATCATACATACCAGTTTGTCCAAGCCTCTCATATTTTCAAGTGTCCAATTAACATAATTTTCAAATCGTTCACCCCAGCTTTTCAAATTATTTACTTGAACATTACTAATGAGCCCATTATCAATCCCAACATTAAACTTAGCAATTAGTTCTCCTTCTCTAGTAAGATATGTAAACGTTTTAGCAGATTTATTTATATTTTCTACTGTTATTAGTAAATCAAATTTAGAAACTAAATCATCCCGTTCAAAATAAACGTGATATATTTCAGTTGATGATTTCAATTTTTGGTTCAGTGGAGTACATATTGTTCTAAGTGAGTAATCCTTATGGCTAATGATGAAACTTTGGCTAATATTAGGATTTAAATTTTTGTAGTTGATATTACTTGTAATTTGTGCGGTATGATCGGCAAGATTTATAGGCAATGGTAAGATTTCCTTTATTCTTAGTCCAACATTAGTGTCTTCTTGAATCATCTCAACCCCTGCCTCTTCCTGCACTTTATTACAAGAAATAGTAAGGAATACGAGAAATATGTATGTGAATTTTACTCTTTTCATTTTTTTAAATTTAGGTTAAATTAATTTATTTGACAGAAGAGAGAGAGATAATAATTTACCTCTTTAAATATTCAAGATAATCTTAATACATTTTAAGATCTTATATGACTTACTACATGTTATCCCTCCTTTCTTGTAGTAATTAATAAAAAACCAATTCAATATTGTTGAATTGATTATTACCACTAAAAAATTGGGGAGCAATTAGAATAAATGCTGATTAGGCATTTGATACTATTAATTCTGATATTGGGAAAAATGTAACCCTATAATTTAGAAAATGTTTAAAATTTATCTTAAGAATTAGATTGAAAGATCGGAAATATAGTTGTTACTATTATGCCAATCGAGTAGATAAAAAAGCAATATTTTGGCTATCTTTGAACCGCTCGACAATTAATTTTAATTCATGCTTTTTAAAGAGATCATAGGCCAGCAGCAAGTCAAGGAAAAACTGATTCAAACTGTTAACGAAAACAGGGTAAGTCATGCGCAACTATTTATTGGAGCAAATGGCTCGGGTAAGTTAGCGCTTGCTATCGCTTATGCTCAGTATGTTAACTGTAAGAATCGCTCTGAAACAGATTCATGTGGGATTTGTCCATCTTGCATTAAATACGAAAAGCTGATTCATCCTGATTTGCATTTCATTTACCCCATTGCTGCAACCAAGGAAGTTAAAAAACCAAGGAGTGCTGATTTTATCGAGTCATGGCGATCACTTCTGATCGAAAATAATTACTATATCAGTTTGAACGAATGGTTTGAAAAAATTGGGATCGAGAATAAGCAGGGAATTATAAACGCCGAAGATTGTAATTCTATCATTAAAACACTAGGTTACAAATCGTACGAAGCGGAATACAAAGTGATGATTATTTGGATGGCCGAGAAATTATTTCATGCAGCAGCTCCAAAGATTTTAAAAATACTGGAAGAGCCACCTGAAAAGACTTTGTTTATTTTGATCTCTGAAAATCAAGATCAAATTATCAGCACGATTCTTTCGCGAACCCAAATGGTTAAAATCCCCAAAATAAAAGATGTTGATTTATTTCAGGCATTAATAGCTGAAAATGGGCATGAACAGGATGAGATCCAAAGAGTCGTGAATTTGTCTGAAGGGAATTATAAAATGGCCTTATTCCATCTTCAGTCAACCGAAATCGAAAAAATAAATTTCCTGAAGTTTAAAGAATGGATGAGGTATTGCTATTCCGGAGATCTTGTAAGGCTGACATCTTTTGTTAATGAGTTTGGAAAACTCGGCAGAGAACGACAAAAAAGCTTCTTTCTTTATGCATTACAAATTGCAAGAAGTTGTATTTTGGTAAACTTTAACCAGAAAGAATTGGTCAAGTTAGATCATGAAGAATTAAGCTGGTTGACAAGTGGATTCGCTCCATTTATCAATGTTGCTAATATAAATGAATTTACGAAAGAATTTAATGAAGGTCATTATGCAATCGAGCGAAACGCAAACCCTACAATATTATTAATGGATATTTCGTTGAAAGCCATAAAACTACTAAAGATTAAGCCTGAATGAGATCGCCATTTTTTGTAAATTCGCAAAATAATTTGAATCAATGAATGATGATATTTTAAATATAAAGAATGAAGAACAACTGTTTCTGAGTCGGGGATGTGGCTGTAAGCCGGATGCCAACGAGGAAATTAACAGTGTTTTTAAACATAGATGTTGTAAGCTTGATGAATTTGATTGGATGAAAGACGTTACACTTCCATCATCTGTACCCGTTTTTGATTGTGTAGAAGTTCGGTTTAAAAATAGCAGAAAAGAGTTTTTTCGGATTACAGACGGGATAGATATAAAAGTGGGTGACGTTGTAGCTGTGGAAGCTTCACCCGGCCATGATATTGGGATTGTTTCATTGGTAGGAGAAACTGCAAGGTTGCAGATGAAACGCAAAAAAATCGATGCTGACTCTACAGAAATCAAAAAACTTTAT
>PHDM01000082.1:0-2087 GCA_002840985.1 Bacteroidetes bacterium HGW-Bacteroidetes-17 | reverse complement strand
TTTATCGGCATGCCCGGGTTTATGATATTGAGAAATGGGTGCAAGCAGTTGAAAAAGAGCCAAAAACGATTATAAAGAGTCGTCAAATTGCTGGTGAGCTAAAGCTTGAAATGAAAGTGAATGATGTAGAATATCAGGGTGACAATACCAAGGCAATTTTCTATTACACGGCAGAAGAACGGGTGGATTTTAGGGAATTAATTAAAAAGTTAGCAGAAGCTTTTAAGATCAGAATTGAGATGAAGCAGATTGGCGTCCGACAAGAAGCTGCTCGTTTAGGTGGAATTGGATCGTGTGGAAGAGAATTATGCTGTGCAACATGGATGACTAGTTTTAAATCTGTGACTACAACTGCTGCAAAAGCTCAGCAATTATCGTTAAATCCTCAAAAATTAGCCGGGCAATGTTCAAAGTTAAAGTGTTGTTTGAATTATGAATACGACACCTATATTGAAGCTTTAAAAGAATTTCCCGACCAGGATTTGATACTGAAAACATTAAAAGGGGATGCCATTCATCAAAAATCCGACATTTTTAACAAGCAACTTTGGTATGCTTATGTAGGTAATCCAAATAATTTTATTGCTTTATCATTAGATAAAGTAAAGCATATCATTAGTTTGAATGAAAAGAATAAAAAGCCACAAAACTTGGAAGATTTTGCTGAATTTATTGAAGAGAAAAATGATTTTGGCGAAATCGTGGAACTTGATGATTTAAATAGGTTTGATAAAAAAAGAAAGCCAAACAATAAAAGCAGGAAAAAATCATTTTAATGAAACCAGGGGTTGATGAATCTAAAAATAATTTTCATTTCTTTATTGCTTGTGACAGGATTAGTCCTGATGAATTCATGTGATTCAGAACTGATTATTAGTGAGAATAAAGCTATAATTGGTGGTTGGGATAAGAATGAGCCCATCGACTTTAGTTTTAAAATTGCTGATACGCTTACCTTATACAATTTTTATATTAATATCCGACATTCAGAAGTGTATGCTTATCGAAATATTTATTTCTTTGTTAACACTGAATTCCCAAACGGAAATGTGAGTAGAGACACGATAGAATGCATGCTGGCTGATCTTCGAGGGAAATGGTATGGAAATGGCTATGGCAACATTAAAGAAAATAAAATCCTTATCCGAAGGAATCTGCAATTTCAAAATGCTGGTCTTTATAAAATTGTTTTTATCCAGGCAATGAGAGAAGATGAGCTGCAAGGACTATCCGACATTGGAATACTTATAGATAAATCGTCTGCAAATTAATGGACTTATATTTATTGATAAATGAAACAAAAAGCAAGTAAGAAAACAAAATCCCTGAATTATATAACAAGATTCTGGATTGTATATTCAGGATTCTTATTCATAGCCGTAATGATGTTTGTTGGGATCTCTAATGAATGGTTTGGCCCAATGCCTAGTTTCGAAGAATTGGAAAATCCGCATAGTAGTTTGGCTTCAGAGGTATATTCTTCTGATGGGAAAATATTAGGGAACTATTATATTGAAAACCGATCGAATGTTGATTATCGGGATTTGTCTCCATATTTAGTAAGTGCATTGATCGCGGCCGAGGATATTCGTTTTGCCAGACATTCAGGTATTGATATGAAGGCATTATTCAGAGTTGCCTATGGGGTATTAACCGGTAATTCAGGTAAAGGAGGTGGAAGTACCATCACCCAACAATTAGCTAAGAACCTGTTCCCACGAACAAGTAATCCTTCCATAATGACTTTGTCCATTGCAAAGTTAAAAGAATGGGTTACAGCTGCTAAACTGGAAAGGAATTATACAAAGCAGGAAATTATAGCCATGTATTTAAATACCATTCCTTACGGTAGCCAATCATATGGGATTAAGGCTGCATCCAAAACATTCTTTAATACAACGCCTGATTCTTTGAAATTAGAAGAAGCTGCTATGATGGTGGGGGTTGTAAATGCCCCTACCTATTATAGCCCGGTTCGGAATCCTGAAAGGGCATTCGAAAAACGAAATGTTGTACTTTATCAGATGAAAAAGTACGGGTACATAACTCAACAAGTGTTTGATTCTGTTTCAATGATACCAATAAAC
>PHDM01000081.1 GCA_002840985.1 Bacteroidetes bacterium HGW-Bacteroidetes-17 | reverse complement strand
ACCCACAATACAACAAGCCCAATTTTGAAATCGTAAAGGATGCTAAAAAAGCCGGTGCAAATTCAGATCGGGAAATCAAGGATTATGTTGTTGATCAGTTAAAAACCAAAAAGCTGGATTATTCGGTTTGTGATCCTGATGATGAGGTGAACTTCCCACGGGTATGGTATATCTGGCGTGGAAATGCGTTGATGTCAAGTGCCAAAGGCCATGAATACTTTTTAAAACATTATCTCGGTACCCATCACAATTCAATTGCCGATGAGGTAGCCGAAAAATTAGTGGAGGATATCAAGTACCGATCAGAAAGCCCGAAAGGCAAAATGGACTTGATCGTGAACCTGAATTTCAGAATGGATACTTCCGCTTTGTATTCTGATATCGTGTTACCGGCAGCCTCTTGGTACGAAAAAACCGATTTGAACAGTACCGACATGCACTCATTTATTCATCCATTATCGGCAGCTATCGCTCCGGTTTGGGAAAGTAAATCTGACTGGATGATCTTTAGGGAAATAGCCAAAGCCACAAGTGAAATGGCAAGGATTGAGTATTCTGAGCCTGTGATGGATTTGGTAAATATTCCGATTGCCCATGATAGTGCCGGGGAAATTTCACAGCCCGATATCAAAGACTGGTCAAAAGGAGAATGCGAGGCAATTCCTGGTAAGAGCATGCATAATATGGTATTGGTTGAAAGGGATTATACCAAAATTTATGAGAAATTTATTTCATTGGGCCCCAATATTAAAAACGGTTTGGGAGCCCATGGAAACGCTTATCAATGTGCCGATTTTTATGATGACATGCTTAAGGAAAGAGATCACATCCAAAAAGTAGATGGGGTGGAATATCCATCATTGTACGAGGATGAAGAAGCGGCCAATGCAGTACTTCATCTCTCCAGTATTTCTAACGGCGAGTTGAGTAATCGAGCTTATCAGGGTGCAGAAAAAAGGACAGGGCTTTCCTTGACAGATATTAGTGAAGGAAGCAAAGATGTGCGGATTAATTACAAGGATCTTCAAGCGAAAATTCATCGCTACAATGATTCGCCGATCTGGTCCGGTATTATGAAAGGTGGCCGTGCATACTCTGCCTTTACTTATAACAAAGAGCGTTTAGTGCCATGGCGGACTTTAACGGGGCGTCAACATTTTTATCTGGACCACGAAGGGTACATCAAATTTGGGGAACATTTGCCAACTTATAAACCTTCTCCAAAACCTGAAGCCTATGGCGAACTCAAAAATTCAGTACTTACCGGAAAAGGGAAAATGCTTAATGTGCTTACCCCTCATGGGAAATGGCATATGCATTCAACATATGGTGATACCATTCGCATGTTAACACTTTCGCGCGGAATGGAGCCATGCTGGCTGAGCGAGCAAGATGCTGCTGAAATGGGAATTAAAGATAATGATTGGGTTGAAGTTTTTAATGATAATGGGGTTTACAGTACGCGGGCCTGCGTAAGTGCAAGAATCCCGAAAGGAGTTTGCTTTGTGTACCATTCGCCCGAACGTACCTATTCAATTCCTAAATCTCAGGTCAGGGGAGGTAAAAGGGCTGGTGGGCACAATAGTTTTACGCGATTGCACCTGAAACCAAATTTGATGTTGGGTGGGTACGGACAATTTACCTATCACTTTAATTATTGGGGACCTGTTGGTGTAAACCGCGATACCCATGTATTGGTTCAGAAAATGGATAAAGTTGAATTTTAAGTTATTGGATATGAATGTAAGATCACAAATAGCCATGGTATTTCATCTCGATAAATGTATCGGGTGCCATACCTGTTCGATTGCTTGTAAAAATATATGGACCGACCGTAAAGGCGCCGAATACATGTGGTGGAACAATGTGGAAACAAAACCCGGAACCGGTTACCCATCCAAATGGGAAGATCAGGATATTTATAAAGGTGGATGGGCAAAGGATGGAAAAGGAATAACATTGCGAATGGGCGGTAAACTAAAAGGATTTAAAAATATTTTCCATAACCCGAATATGCCGGTTTTGGATGACTATTATGAACCATTTACCTATAAATATGAAAATTTGTTTACCGCTCCCGAAGGAGATGATCAACCTGTTGCAATTCCTGTTTCCTTAATAACCGGCGAACCAATGACCCCAAAATCGGGACCGAATTGGGATGATGATTTGGGGGGAAGCAAAGAATATGCCCGTCAGGATGTGAATATGAAAGATCTTTCTCCCGAGGAACAAGAAGCGATGTTTCAGTTGGAACGAATGACTTTTCATTATCTGCCCCGAATGTGCAATCATTGCTTAAATCCTGCTTGCGTTGCAGCTTGCCCTTCGGGAGCAATTTATAAGCGTGGAGAGGATGGCATCGTTTTGATCAATCAAAAAAAATGCCGTGCATGGAGAATGTGCGTGACGGCTTGCCCCTATAAAAAGAGCTATTACAACTGGACGACCGGAAAATCGGAGAAATGTTTATTGTGTTATCCAAGACTTGAAAATGGTCAAACTCCCGCCTGCATGCAATCTTGTGTTGGCCGGATCCGATACTTAGGCGTGATGCTATATGATGCGGATAAAATTTACGAGGTTGCAAATAGCGAGGATCACGATTTGGTCGAACAGCAAAAAGCCATTTATTTAGATCCAAACAACCCTGAGGTAATTAAAGCGGCAAGGGCAAATGGGATTGCCGAATCCACGATCGAATCGGCTCAAAAATCACCTGTTTACAAATTTGTCATCAAATGGGGATTGGCTTTGCCATTGCATCCTGAATTCAGGACGCTTCCGAATTTGTTTTACGTTCCGCCTTTGTTGCCAACCATGGCGTTCGTGAAAAACGACACCTACGAAACAACAACAGATCAGTTTTGGGGAGCCATCAGTAAATCGCGCTTACCAATGAGATACCTGGCCAGTTTATTCACCGCGGGAAATGAGTCTGCAGTTGAAACAGTTTTGAAAAAATTAATGGCCGTTCGCTTGCATCGAAGGGATGTAACTGTTGGCGATTTGCCTGCTACTGAAGTTAAAGATGCCATGCGCGATTCCATCATGGATAAAGAAACAGCCGACGCGATTTTCAGGTTGACTTCTTTGCCTCTATTTGATGATCGGTTCGTGATTCCTCCGGCCCATCGGGAAGAAGCAATGGAAATGCTTGAGAGCACTGCTGATACAAAAGGGAATTCAGGATTCGGGTTTATTGAAAAACCAAAACGGGGGCTTTAGCATGAAAAAATTTGATCATTATATTTTACTGTCAAAATTATTTGAATATCCAAAGCATAGTTTAGAAGGTGCCGCGGATGAATTATCCGGTTTCGTTGTGCAAACTTTTCCGGAACTGAAAGAAAAAGCAGGAAAATTCCTGTCTTCGGTTCGGGGTTTAAGTTTTCATGATCAACAGGAGTATTATATGAACACCTTTGATGTTAAAGCCATCATTGCGCTGGATCTAGGGTACTTAATTTTTGGAGAAGATTATAAAAGAGCCGAAATTTTAGTTAATCTTCAAAAGGAACATCAAAATGCAGGGATAGATTGTGGAACCGAGTTAGGCGATCACCTCCCCAATATTTTGCAACTGATCGCTAAAACAGAAGACGAAGAATTTAGAGAGGAATTGGGCTTTATCATCACACGGCCGTGCGTTAGATTCATGCTCACCAAGTTCAAGGATCGCGGGAATTATTATGAACATTTATTGGAAATCCTGAGCGGGATCCTTCAATCCGATTTTGATAGTGATCAACTCAAGGAATACGAATTTGCAGAGGAAAGATTTGATGTGAAAAATGAATTTATCATGCCTTCGCCTAAAGCAGGAATTTGTCAATCGAATTGTAAACACATAAGAAATTAATCATGAGCAATTATTTTTTCTTTATAGGATTGCCCTATGCCGCATTGGTAATTATGATCATGGGATCGGCTTCGCGTTATTTTAATTTTGGGTTTAAAGTCTCATCTTTATCTTCGCAATTTTTGGAGGGCCATCAATTATTTTATGGAAGTCAACCTTTTCACTGGGGATTGTCATTTTTATTTTTTGGCCACCTCATTGGTTTTCTTTTTCCACGATCGGTAATAGCGTGGAATAGCATCCCTTTACGACTGTTCATCCTTGAAATTTCAGCTTTTGGTTTTGGGATTCTGGCATTAGTTGGTTTGATCTTACTCGTTTTCCGAAGAATTTTAAATAGACGTCTTCACATGGTTACTTCTGTTATGGACATCGTAGTATATGTGATCCTGACGGTTCAAATTGTAACCGGTTTATGGATTGCATTTTTCTTTAGATGGGGATCATCGTGGTTTGCATCAGTTTTAACTCCATATATTAATTCTGTACTAACCCTTGACCCGGATATTAAAGCGGTTTCTGCACTGCCAATCATGATTAAAATCCATTTGGTTTCGGCATTTACCATGATCGCGGTGATCCCTTACACCCGATTTATGCACTTTCTGGTTTTTCCAATTTCTTATCTCTGGAGGAGTTATCAATACGTGATTTGGAACTGGGACAGGAAAAAAATCAGGAATTCAACTGATTTGTATCCTGGTGTTAAATCGAGAAATAACTAATATCAATTGTAAATCTTTAAACCTATTAAATGGCATCAAAAGCCCCTTCATTACTCGATTTTAAAAACCCTGCCATCCGAACCTTGCATTTTACCTGGATTGCTTTCTTTTTGACTTTTGTAGTTTGGTTCAATATGGCGGGAGTACTTTCAAAAATGATCGAGCAATTTGATTGGTTATCTAAGTCGAACGTAAAGGCATTGCTTGTAACGAATGTTGCATTGACCATACCGGCACGAATTATTGTGGGTGGATTGATCGATAAACACGGGCCTCGAAGGATCTTTGCAGGATTGATGGTATTGATGCTGATACCTGGTTTAACTTTTGCTTTTGGGAATGATTTAACTCAATTGGTGCTGAGTCGCTTGGTTTTGGGGGCCATTGGTGCTGGATTTGTTATTGGGATTAAAATGACGGCTAACTGGTTTACCCCAAAATACATTGGCCGTGCCGAAGGATTTTATGCCGGTTGGGGAAATTTCGGTTCTGCTGCAGCGGCTGCCATGGTTCCTTTTGTTGCAGTGAATTTATTAGGAGGAGATTGGAGATGGTCATTGGCAATCACCAGTATTGTAGCGGCAATTTATGGTGTTGTCTATTTCATGATCGTAACGGATTATCCGGAAGGATATGGGCCAAGTACCAAACAGAAAAAAGGTGGCCCAATGCCCGTGTCTTCGTACAAGGATTTAATTCAATACATCATTTGGGAATTGCCATTGTATGGAGCCCTTGGCTTGGTTGCTTTTATCCTTCATAAACAATTGATCCATGGAGAGCACATGATTAGCTGGGTAGCTGTCGTTGGAATTTGGCTGGGATTGGTGCTTGTTTATGTTTTAGACGTGATCAGAATACTAAAAGCAAATTTGCTTCGATTAAAGGCAGGGGTGCCTGAAGAAGAAAAGTTTCCATTTAGTAGTGTGGGTGCTTTGAATTCGACCTATTTTGCAAATTTTGGTGCTGAGTTGGCCATTGTATCCATGCTGCCCATGTTTTTCTATGAGGTATTCAGCGGTTTGCTTTACAACGATGGTTCTCAGGTAATGACCCTAACCTTGGCCGGTGCTGTTGCAGGTTCTTTTGCATTTATGAATTTAGTGGCACGTCCGCTTGGAGGATTACTATCTGATAAAATGGGAAGTCGTAGAAAAACCATGTTATTTTATATGGCGGGTATTACCTTGGGATTTTTCTTAATGGCATTGATTGCCCGATATGGAGCTATAGGAGCAGATGGTGAAGTTAACCTGATTCCACGTTTTAATACCATGGGTTGGTTGATTATTTCAGTTGTGATAACCATGTTTGCATCCTTCTTTGTACAAGGTGCCGAAGGGGCAACATTCGCGATGATCCCTTCTATTAAAAAAGAAATGACCGGCCGGATTGCCGGAATGGCTGGTGCCTACGGAAATGTCGGAGCCGTAACCTATTTGTTCCTATATAATTTTATGGACGACAAGACATTTTTGTACATGCTGTCGGGAGGTGCTTTCATAAGTTTGGTTTATTGCTTCTTTATGCTTGATGATCCAAAAGATGCTTTTGTTGACAAATTCTAAATAATTACACATCAACTATAACAAAAATTATGGGCACAAATATCACTAACTGGAATATTGAAGACTACAGCTTTTGGACGCGAAGTGGAAAAAGAATTGCTACAAAAAATCTTTGGATTTCCATTCCCGCATTATTACTAGCTTTTGCTGTATGGATGATGTGGAGCATCATAGCAACTAAACTAAAAGATTTTGGGTTTAATTTCGGGATGATAACAGATGGGATGGATCCTGACGAAATCATCATAAAACTAAAAGAAATAAATAATTTGTATTATACCTTACCTGCAATTGCCGGTTTGGCCGGGGCAACGCTCCGAATTCCCAATTCATTTTTAATTTCCCTTGGTGGTGGCCGAAATGTCATTTTTACAACCACGCTTCTTTTATTGATTCCGGTTGTAGGAGTGGGATTTGCTTTACAAAATGTAAATACACCCTACTTGACCTTTGCCATTTATGCTGCCTTATCAGGTTTCGGCGGAGGAAACTTTGCTTCTTCGATGAGTAATATCAGTTTCTTTTTCCCAAAACGGATGCAAGGAACTTCTCTTGGTTTAAATGCAGGAATTGGTAATTTAGGGGTGGGCGTAATGCAGAAACTGATTCCCCTGGCAATGGGCTTGTATATTTTTGGTGCAATCGGTTCGGAAGGACAAGAGGTTTTTGGAGAACCACTTTCCGGAGTTCAAAATGCGGGTTGGACCTGGGTGCCATTGATAACAATTGCTGCTATCGCTGCATTTTTGGGAATGAATAATATTATTAGCGGTTCGCCGAAGCTTCCATCAACCTTTCAAGGAGTTTCAAAGACTTTATATTTGGTGACTATAGGTTTGGTATCGACCGGAATTGGATCGTATTTGTTGGTGGGATCAAAAGTGAATATGTGGCTCGTTTTACCAGTGGTGATTGTACTTACTTTACTGCTAATGAAGTATGCAACTCCGGGAGAAATAAAAGAAAACCTGAATAAGCAATTCGCGATATTCAATAATAAGCATAACTGGGTGATGACCATCATTTATACCATGACCTTCGGGTCATTCATTGGATTTTCGGCTGCTTTCCCAAAACTAAGTCAGGATATTTTTGTTTATACAGATGCATCTGATCCAGGTTTTGTTAATCCAAATGCGCCCAACTATATGATGTGGGTTTTTCTGGGGCCCGTTATAGGAGCGTTGATCCGTCCGGTTGGAGGGTGGTTTGCCGATAAAATAAACAGTGGGGCTAAAGTAACAGCGATCAGCACCATCGCGCAAATTATAGCAACACTTGCCGTAGCTTATTTTGTTGTACAAGCCAAGAATAGTGCAACGCCGGAAGTTTATTGGTGGCCATTTTTTACCTGTTTCATGATTTTGTTTTTAGCCACGGGAATTGGAAATGGTTCAACCTTCAGAAGCATTCCCAATATTTTCTCGAAAGAACTGGCAGGCCCGGTTTTGGGATGGACATCGGCCATAGCTGCCTATGGTGCTTTCATCATCCCAAAGGTTTTCGGCCAGCAAATTGTAAATGGAACACCCCAATATGCACTATATGGATTTGCGCTATATTATTTAATTTGTTTATTCCTTAATTATTGGTTCTATCAGCGACCAGATGCTGAGATCAGAAATCCATAAATATCTAATGATTAATTGCTAATTTAAAATAATTGTTATGGACTGTAGAAATTGCCAAAATACGAAATGTTTTATCAATCAATCTTGCGTTGATAGTTGGCTGGAATACATTCAAGTTGTAAAAAAAACAACGTATTTGCCCGAAGGGGGAACCGTATTCTCCGAGGGAGATTGTGCAACGGGAATATTTATTATTTGTTCAGGTAAGGTAATGCTAAGCATGATGTTAGATCAACAAAATCGTGAAATTGTCCGCCTGGCAGGGCCTGGCCAGATTCTTGGCCATCGAGGGTTTACGGATCAAATGGTGTATCCGGTTTCGGCAGAAACACTCGAGAAATCAGAAGTTGCCCAGATATCCAACGAAGATCTCATGAAATTGCTTCGTAAAAGCCCGGACCTTGCACTCGCGTTGATCTTGTTTTATTCATCAGAATTAATGAAAGCAGATAAAAAGCTAAAACTTAGAACCGTGGGTTCTGATCTTCAAAAAGTAAAGTTTGCATTGCAAAACGCTTTCGAGGCCTTCGCGGTGGAGGAGGGGCAAAATCAATACTTTGAACTGGGAATGGACATTGAAAAATTCGCTAATTTCGCGAATGTTTTACCAGAAGATTTGATCGAAATTTTGGATGATCTGAAGCAAAATAATATTTTATCCCTTGAAGGCGATAGAATTCAAATAATGGATAAACACTATTTGATCAATGAGGGGGCAGTATATTAGCAGCCGATTATTTGATGAGTTTAAAGTAGAATGAAAGGGGCCTGATGAAAAGATTATGTGAAACTTGTACGCACCATAATTGTTATATCAACAAATATACTTCCGATGAATGGAAGCCTATCATTTCTCATTATAAAAGTAGTACGGACTATCTGGCCGGAGCTGTAGTTTTTAATGCAGGAGAACCTGTTAAAGGGATTTATCAAATTTATTCAGGAAAAGTTAAGATAGTTTCGACCCTGGCTGATGGAAAAGAACACATCGTGCGTTTAGCCAAGAAGGAGCAGTTTTTAGGCCATCGCGGATTTGGCAGTAATTTGGTTTATCCTGTTTCGGCTATTACCCTCACGCCAGCGCAAATTACATTCATCCCTTTGGATATTTTTCATAAAGCAGTAAAGGCAAACCCCGATTTGGCCATTGCAATGCTTAATTTTTTAGCCGACGATCTGCGTGAAATGGAAAAAAGAATGGAGGCATTTTCAATGATGAATGCCAGGGAAAAATTGGCCCTTGCACTAATAGTCGTAATCAATTCATTTGGATTTGATCCCAAAGATCCCCAACGGCTACTTTTTACCCCATCCCGAAAGGATCTGTCAAGCATAGCGGGTATTACATACGAAACGGTAGTTAGGATGTTAAGTGAATTTGATTCCGAAAGAATCATCAGATTGGAAGGTAAAGCAATACGAATTCTTGATCTCCCCGAACTCATTCATGTTTGTCATAAATATTATTAGTCGTAATATTTACAATTCGATCGGCTATTCACCCATATTTTACGATGTTTTCATGATATCTGGAATTGAAGAATTCAGGGTATTCAATCTTATTCATAATAAAGATAAAGCAAGCTAATTAATTCAATGTAATCCTTAATGAAAATATTTGATCAATTGGGACTGTTGTTTTTATAACTTTAAAGTTTAATTTTATGATCAAAAAACATTTGGTGATGAGAAAATGCTTGATGGTTTTGGCTTGTTTTTTAATTGGGCTCATTAATGAGAGCCCTTTGCAGGCTCAAACAGAAGCTTTTGACTCCTTGAATCGTGATTTATATCAAACGATGGATGTTGATCAAAGAATCAAGATAATCAACCAGATGGCCTATGAACTAAGGCTGCAAGATCCCCAAAAATCATTTGAATTGTCGGACGAAGCTTTAACCTTGGCAAGGGAAAAAAATAGTAAAGAGGATATTGCCCATGCATTAAACACAAAGGGTTATTTTCTGTATAATAATTTTGAATATACTCAAGCTTTGAATTGCTATCTGGAGGCAATCAAACTTTATAATGAATTAGAAAAGGAAGAGGATATCGCTATGCTTCATTATCGTATCGGGAGCATTTATAAAACTATTGGGAATTATGAAAAAGCAACTGAGAGTTGTCTGGCAGGGCTCAAAGCTTTTGAGGCTTTAGATGACAAAGCAGGAATTGCTTTAATTTACAGAGTGATGGGCAGTATTTATAAATACAAAGGTGAATATGAAAAATCACTATTCTACTATTTTAACGGACTAAAAATTAATGAAGAATTAGAGAATACATCAAGCATAGCTGCCTCATACAATAATATTGGCATTGTATACGCAAGGATGAAGGACAATGAATTAGCTTTAAAACATTATCAGAAAAGTCTGGCAATAAATTTGTCCTTAAAACTTGATTCAGAAGTAGCTACAAATTATGGTAATATTGGAAAGATATATCTTGATATGAATCAATTGGATTCTGCATTTATTTACAACGAAAAGCGATATGAAACCGCATTGCTATTAAATGATAAAAAAGGGATTGCAATAGCAATGCAGGCCTATGGAGATTTTTATTTTAAAAAACGAGATTATCCCCTGGCAATTGAATATTATGAGAAAGCACTTCTGCTTTCAAAAAATATTGGAATACTTGAGACAGTGAAAAATGTTTTAAAAAGTTTGAGTGATTTATATGAAGAGAATTTCGACTATCAAAAGGCTATCTCATTCCATAAATCATACGATAGGATAAGGGATAGTATTCTGAACAACGAAACTTTACAAAGAATTGAGCAAATGGAAATGGAGTATGTCTTTGAAAAAGAAAGAAACGCGCTATTATTATTGGAGCAAAAAAGGAAACTTTATAGAAGTGTCGGCTTTGCCATTCTGTTGTTCTCAATTCTTCTTCTCATCCTAATTTATAAGAATCAACGGATCAGGCTTAAACGAAAAGATCTGGAACAGAAAAATCTGGAATTGGATAAAAAACAATTGCAGTCAGAAGTTGATTTCAAAAATAAAGAATTAGTAAGTAAAGCCATTCACCTTGCTGAAAAAAATGAGCTTATCAATGATATTAGTAATCGTTTAAGAAAGGTAATTGTAGATCCGACAGAGAGTGCGAAAGAATTAAAAGAAACCGTGAAAGACCTGAGGTTTCATTCCGATACCCATTTATGGGAAGAATTTGAGTTCACCTTTTTACAAGTTCATCCGGACTATTTCAATTCATTGGGAAGGCAATTCCCTGATCTGACATCGAATGAGAAGCGTTTAAGTGCTTTTCTTAGACTAAATCTTTCCACAAAAGAAATCTCAAATATTACCCATCAATCCTTGCATTCGCTCACCGTTGCCAGAACTCGACTTAGAAAAAAGCTTGGAATCGCAAATACATCCGAAAATCTGGCCTCATTTTTAAATAAATTCTAAAGATCAATTAAATTTATATTCATTTATATAGCTGTATAACAGCATGATGAAAAATGCTGTATCTAAATTGTAGCTATGTGATTTTGATCAGTTATTGTTTTTGTATCTAAGCATTTCTGTACATCCTATCATTACTTTACGAAATTGGCCATAGTTTATTTAAACAGGCTGTTTAATGCAGCACTGCTTATGAATATCTAAACCTAAACCCAAAAAGATGAAGAAAAAAATTACTCATCAATTTTTAATTACTAACCTAAAAAACCAAAAAGTATGAAGAAAAGATTGACTTATCAAAACTTTTCGTTTAGAAAAGGGGCGATAAAATTATGCCATTCAGCATGGCTATTGACTTTGGCAGTCTTTCTGCTGTCAATTCAAGTCTCTGCCTCATCTACAACGTATGGAGAATCTTCATTTATGGAAGATAAAAGCCTAAATTCGATGACCTCTCAACAAAAGATTGTTGTTAGCGGAACCATCATTTCTGCTTTCGACAAATTACCATTACCCGGTGCCACTATTATAGAGAAGGGTGTTTCGTTGAATGGAACAACTTCTGGTATTGATGGGAAGTTTACCCTGGCAGTTTCGGGTGAAAATACCATTCTCCGAATAACATTTATTGGGATGAAAACCTTGGAGACACCGATAAATGCCAATGGAACTCCATTGGAAATTATGATGGAGGAAGACAATTTTAGTTTGGAAGAAGTAATCGTAACAGGATATGGTATTATTAAAAAGGAGGCCTATGCCGGTTCAGCAAGCATCATTAAAATGGATAAACTTTCAGATGTTCCTGTTTCAAATATTGGAACCCTCTTACAAGGATCTGCATCAGGAGTTCAGGTAACCAATTCTTCCGGACAGCCGGGTGCGTCGACCCAAATCAGGATTCGTGGGATTGGATCATTCAATGCATCTAACGATCCATTGTATGTCATTGATGGAGTTCCTGTTATATCAGGGAATTTGTCATCATTAGGTACAAATTCGGGTTTGGATATTCTTTCAACCATTAGCTCTTCAAGTATTGAGAGTATCTCAGTAATTAAAGATGCTGCAGCTGCGTCACTTTATGGATCAAGGGCAGCAAATGGTGTTATCATCATTACTACAAAGAAGGGTATCTCGGGAGCTACAAAAGTCAATTTTAAATCCGAGATCGGGTTTTCTGATTTTGCAACCGACTACAGGCCGTTCATGGGTGGACAAGAACGAAGAGAAACAATTTATGAAGGATTGGTTAATGAAGGAATTTATTATAAAGCAATGGATCAGACTGCAGCCCAGGCTTATGCTGATGCCAATATTGATAAATATGCCAAGTTACCATGGACCGGAGAATGGACCGATTGGAAAAGCATCCTTTTCAGAAAAGGCCAATATACCAATAATGAAGTTTCAGTAAGTGGAGGTACAGATAAAATAAAATACTTCTCATCTCTGGGATATACCGATCAGGAGGGTGTTTCTGTAATGGGTTATATGAAACGAATATCAGGTCGTTTGAATCTTAGTTTCGAAGCTTCTAAAAGGTTAAGCGTAGGTACAAATTTATTATTCTCAAGTGTTGAACAAAGTACGAATACTGAAGGAACCACTTATATAGGACCATTTTATTCAACATTCAACACTGTAACTCCAAGAGATGTTCCGTTTTTAGAAGATGGGAGCTATGCATATGAATTTCCTCGTAACGGAACTGGTCGGAATCCTAAAGCCTATGCCGATTTAAATTACCAGATTGAAAATGTCATGCGTGCATTTAATACCGTATATGCAAATTACAATATCATGCAGGGCTTGAATTTTAAATCATCACTTAGCTATGATTTTAATATGATCAAAGGAAAATCATTTACACACCCCTTATCATCATATCCTGCTAATCTTGGTACCCTGAGTAAATCAGTTTATGACCGAAGAAGTACAGTTTGGTCCAATAGCATGCAATATGTTAAAACCATCAACAAGGACCATAACTTAGATGCTTTGGTAGCATACGAAATCACTGATTATAACAGAGATTATCTTTATGGATCAAAGGAAAATCTGGCAAACTGGAATATGGTAGAACTTGACAATTTCTCTGTTGTTCGAAGTGTTGACGGTTCAGCTAATGGATATAGAATGTTATCTTATGTTTCCAGGGTCAATTATGATTATAAAGGAAGGTATTATGCCGGAGCCAGTTTCAGGCGTGATGGCAGTTCCCGTTTAGCTCCCGAAAGCCGTTGGGGTAACTTCTGGTCATTATCAGGTGCATGGAGGGTTTCCGACGAATCCTTTATGGAAGGATTAACGGATATCTTCCCTGAAGTTAAATTAAGGGCATCTTATGGTGTGAATGGTACCTTGCCATCAGGTTATTATGATTATATGGGTTTATCATCTTATGGTGCCGAATATAATGCATTACCAGGTATTGTTGAAACACAATTTTTAAACAGTAACCTAAAATGGGAAACCAATTATAATACCAATATTGGTCTCGATTTTAGCATCTATGATAAAGTAAGGGTTTCTTTTGAATACTATAACCGATTGACGAAGGACCTGTTGATGAACGAACCTGTATCCCTAACAACAGGATTCAGTTCCATCCTAAGCAATATTGGAGAAATGCGAAACAGAGGTTTCGAATTGGAGTTGATTTCCACCATTATCAATAAGAAGGACCTTAACTGGACCTCTAGTTTCAATATTTCGCATAACAAAAATGAGATTTTGGTTTTAGATGGGGTACAGCAATCAATCATCAGTGGAACTCAGATCAGAATGGTTGGTAAGCCATATTATACTTTTTATTTAAGAGAATTTGCGGGGATTGACCCGGCTGATGGAAGAACCATGTTTTATACCAATACCATTGATGCAAACGGAAACTATGTAAAAGAAACAACAAAAGAGTTGAATACCGTGAATATGATTCCACTGGAAAGTGCTGAACCAAAATTAACTGGTGGTTTCACAAATAACTTTAAATACAAATTTATTGATTTCGGATTCACTTTTACCTATTCTCTTGGTGGGCATTCGTATGATGCAGCAGCAGGCAAATTGGATAAAGAAGGAACCACCAATGGTTTGGATGCAAATATCCCAACTTATTACAGCAACCGATGGAGAAAACCTGGTGATGAGTCTATCTATGGAATTTACATCGCAAATAATAAATGGGACATGGCAGACGGATATTCCAACTCGCGTAGAATTCATAGCACCGATCATATCCGATTGAAAAATATCAGTTTGGGAATTACACTTCCAAGCAAAGTAACTGATTATTTGAAATTGGAAAAGATAAGGATTTTTGCTTCCGCATCTAATATTTGGACCCTGGCAAAATGGAAAATGTATGATCCTGAGGTTGGTAGTGACGGTGTAATGGCCTGGCAAACACCCCAGTTGAAAACTGTGACTTTTGGAATAGACGTAAACTTTTAACACCTATAAACGATGAAAAAAATATTATTTATATTAATTACAGTACCTTTAATCTTCATCTCATGTAGTAAAGATTGGGTTGATTTAAAACCAACCACACAGGTACTCTCGAATGAAGCGATAAAAAACATCCTGGATGCCGATTATGCCATCAATGGCATTTATTCAACATTTCAGAGTTCTGAATATTATGGAGCCCGTATGCAATATTATGCCGACGTAACAGGTGATGATATGCAGGCGACCGGAACCAATAAACGTGCCTCTGCCTATTATATGATGTACACCACTCCCGATAATGTCTATACTTCATTATGGTCTTTACCATATCAGATTACACGATACGCCAATAATATTTTATCACAAATTGATGACTTGTCGGTAACCTCAACAGAAACAGACCGAAAGGAT
Source organism: Bacteroidetes bacterium HGW-Bacteroidetes-17 (assembly GCA_002840985.1). Classification (GTDB taxonomy): domain Bacteria; phylum Bacteroidota; class Bacteroidia; order Bacteroidales. Next base: position 1,209 of record PHDM01000081.1, on the reverse strand, counting down.
GATATAAAGGGTCAGGCACTGGCTATTCGTGCACTTGCTTTATTTGATGTTACCAGGGTTTATGGTGCAACGTACACAAAGGATAATGGTGCCTCTTTGGGTGCTTGTATCGTTACTGAGCCTGTTACCCCTGAATATCAACCGACCAGAAGTACGGTTGCGGAATGTTACACCCAAATCATCAGTGATTTGACTACAGCTATCCCTTTATTGAAAGCGACTAAAAATGATGGAAAAATTAACAGATGGGCAGCCAAAACATTATTAAGCAGGGTTTATTTATACAAGGGAGATAATGCCAATGCACTAATCCAGGCTGAAGAAGCAATTACAGGTGCCCAGGCAAACGGATACAGACTATGGACCAATGCTGAATATGGTTCATCTAGTGCAGCATGGAAAAGCAGGTTTACACCCGAAGTATTGTTCGAGGTAATAAACACAATAAGTGATAGAACCGGAAATGAAGGTATTGCATATCTGATGTATAGAGGAGGGTATAATGATATCGTTTTAACCAGTGATTTTCTGACTTTACTTGAAGAAGATCCTCAGGATGTCAGACATTCAATCACCAAGCTGGAAACTTCAAGCAGTTCATTCAACAGAACCAGAAAAATTTATTTGCTTAAATACACGGGCCCGGATACGGATGTAAGAAACGCTAATATTCCTGTTTTACGTCTTTCTGAAGCTTATCTGAATGCTGCCGAAGCTGCTGTTAAAACCGGCAACAATGCTAAAGCAGTCACTTATCTGGATGCCATTGTAAAAAGGGCAAATCCGGCTAAAACTGTTGTTGGGACTACGGTAACACTTGAAAGGGTAATCAAGGAAAGAAGAAAGGAATTGGTTGGTGAAGGTCACCGACAATTTGATGCTTTAAGGAACAACGAAACCATTGTCAGACTTGGTGGCTGGCAAATTTCTAACCTTCCGGCTGAAGTAACTACTTATAACAGGGATTATTTTCATGCTATATTGCCAATCCCAAGATATGAGATTGACGCTAATCCCAACATTAAAAACCAACAAAATCCCGGATATTAAAATGTAAAATATTTGGAGAAAAATGCGATATAAAGAGACTGTCACAAAAAGAACAAAATTGATTCTTGGGTGACAGTCTCAAATATCCTAAATTGATAGTCAAAGTTTTGGTACTTCTAATTGGATGATTTTCAGAACGTAATTTGAAGCTTTTGGATT
>PHDM01000080.1 GCA_002840985.1 Bacteroidetes bacterium HGW-Bacteroidetes-17 | reverse complement strand
ACCTGTTATGTGCAAAGTCATGCCTATGGCAGATAAATTTGGAAACTTTGCACAACAGAGAAGGTAAGAATTTGAAAGGATGTGCTCTATTTGCGCTTACCCTTTCCATTTCTGTTATTCCCCTTACTCTTTTTATCTTGTTTCTGCCATTTTCCCGGAATCCAATAATGACCCCGTGGACTTGCTTGCCAATAGCCGCGAACGAAAGTCCGGCTTTGGTGTGGTCTCTGCCAATATCCATTTTGCTGAACATACATGTTGGTTTGACGATTATACGTCCAATTCCCGTCTATCCATATATATTGATCGCTTGGGCGTTGTGGTCTGGAATATTCATGGTATGCCGGAACTGTTGCTACATATCTGGGTGCACAGCCGGTAAATAGCAATCCGATTCCTGCTAATCCACCTATGAAAATGACCTTTTTCATGCCTTTACCGATCTTTGCAATAAAACCGGTTTCTTTTGAAATCAATAATGGTTCAAATTTAATTGCATCCTGAAAACCTTTTGATAAAACATCTTCATTTTTCATAATAATTATTTTTGCATAGTGACCGAATGATCACAAGAGTACAAATATGGGGTCATTAATTTCAGGGAGTGTTACACGATTTCAGAAAAGATTTACATGATTCACACATTTAGCTCAATACCTATCATATAAGATTCCAATCTATTACCTGATTTTAATGTCAATCCCTGAATTCAACTTTACCTGATTAAGATTATCCAACTTAAAAACCAAACGAATTCTTTCTTTGAATGAACCGATGATCGATTCAATGTTCCCGGAAACTAGCAATGGAACATAAATCTCAAAAAAGTTCCATAAACCTGCTTTTAGACCCGCTTCATAAAAAAAGGATGAATGATACCCTGTTCCGGCACCATGGTCGTTCAATAAAAAGTTAACAAAAGGCATGATCGGAATCCAACTTATTTTCCCCGGTAAATTACTGGTAAGGGATAAAGAAATAAGCCAACGACTATATCCAAGCTTATCGTTAATCGGCGACACCAAACCTCCTTCGGTAATGCTCATCTGCCTCGACCAGAAAGTTGTTGGAAAAACACTGAATCGATCAGGATAGGTGCCTTGGAAAAGGTATTGTTCAGGTCCGCTTCTGCCGCTAGCAGAAAGTGAATAAAACGGAATATCCGGATTATCTCTCAACATTGTCCCTGTAAATAGCCTGATATCCAAACCATTTTTGTTTCCTGAATAGCTTATTTCATAATTGAGTTCCAACGATGTTTTCAGAAATGATTTATTTGATTCGGCCGAAACCAACAAAGTAAATGGATTGATTGGGCCTGTTTTTTCCAACTGGTATCCAAGCTGTAGATAAGAATTATTCCCGGCCTTCTCCTGACGTTCAATTTGAAAAAGGTTTGATGCCTCGATATAATTCCCGTAAGCCATTTGAGTTATTGGGACATTCATTTTATCAGCCCTGAAATAAACTTTTAATCCTGCCTTCAGCATGTGATAATTTTGATTGCCGGGTGCACCAAATTGCGATCCTTCTATTGAAATTGTGGCCTTTCTGATGAGTTTTTTGTAGGGTGTAATATTGTATGAAATTTTTCCAAATCCGGCGAAACCAGAACCTTTGAATGCAAAAAATGGGATCACAAAATATTCAAATGGTTTTGGTGTAAGAAATCCATTATGCAAAGCCATACCAATCATAAACCCATTTTCGAGGGTCCAGTTAAAAGCAGGAAAATACATCAGCTGTCTTTTTTCGGGATCTTCCAGAGAAAAGTATAGCTGGGATCGGATGGGGTCGGCCTTTTTTAATACACCTTTGGTTCGAATATTATTATTGAGCCTGAATAATTCCGGGGCAACATGCTCCGGGTCAATTTTAAGTTCAGAATAACCACCAACCGGGATATCAATCCATTTTTGCCCGTCAAAACCGTCGACCCATTTTTTAAAACTGATCGAATCACCTTTCATCCCTGCTATCATAAATGGTGATTCCAACTCACCTTTATTTTTCACAAGCAGTTGTTGATTCACAAAACGAACCACCTTGTAGTCCATCCGTTTGGTTGTGCCAATGAAATCAGTAAAAAACCAAGTCAGGTCCTTACCAGTGGATAATTTTAATGATTCGCTTAGATCCTCCGGCCGCGGATGCATGAACTTCCATTTGTTGTAGTAATCATGCATTGCCGAATCGTAAATGGAATCCCCAAGATAGGCCCTCAGATAGTTAAATCCCATTCCTGCTTTATCATAAATAATTAAGCCATAGTTTAAAGTATTGTAGTCTGATGCCTGCAAATTAATGGGTTGTTCGAGATTATCACGAGCTTGCGAAAGCCATTCCATCTCACCCATAAGCTTAACCGGCATTTTGTCAATATGAAAAAATTTTGCCAGTTTCTTGTTATTAAGATTAATCTCCCAAAGTTTTTTTTGCGGGTACCTTTCGTTCATGTATCGTACTTCGTTCGCACTGGTTATGCCTTCATCCATAAACGGGTGTCCACGTTCATCCGAACCAATCGCACTGTAAAACCAGCTATGACCAATTTCATGGGCAATCACTTCATCAAGCGAATAGGCATCCTCGGCCCAACCAATCACCGTAATACCTGGATATTCCATCCCGTCGCCGGCATTCAGGGCACTCTGTACCGCCGTAAAACTTTGATACGGATAATCACCGTTCCATTTAGAGAAAGATAAGATTGCACCATTCACATAAGTTATGGCATCTTTCCAAAGGTTAGCCTGTTGATCGGTAAACATGACCCAGGTGCTTATTTCTCTGCCGGAATCCGGCAGCTTCACTTTCCCTTTTAACACATGGAAACGCTTGTCGGCAAACCATGCGAAATCGTGAATTTGATTTTCAGTATATCGCAATGTTTTCATCTTTTCTGATGAAGGGGGAAATTCGTTTTTTTCAGCACCTAAGGTTGTTATCCAGGCTGTGTCGGAAGCGATCTGATCAAGCATCTTCATTTCCAGATGGTTTTGCAGAATTCCGGTTGCTCCCACTATATAATTATCAGGAAGGGTAATGCTTACGTCAAAACTTCCAAATTCCGAATAAAATTCCCCCTGATCCTGATTAGACATTTGATGCCATCCGGATTGATCATATACCGCCGGTTTAGGATACCATTGAGAAATTTGGTAAGATTCCCCGATATGGCCCAATCTTGAAGTCACTCCTTTGGGGATTTTAACACGAAAAGGGGTGTGTATTTGAATGGTGTCACCAGGTACTAAATCTTCATTAAGCCATATCCGGCATACATCAGGCTGATTCGGTAATAAGTTCCAGTTGACCTGTTGATTATTTACGCTAAAGTCCAATGAATCGATGTATCCTCTCAATTCCGGATCATTGAATAACTTTTGTTTTCCATATAACCCAAATAATTGATTGGCCAATTCGGTGTTATTATTTGAATAAGCGTTCGGCCACAGATGGAAATAAATAAAGCGAAGGGTATCGGGAGAATTGTTTATGTACTCAATTGTTTCGGATGCATTTAATTCATGAAGTTTATCATTGAGTACAACTTGTATCTTGTAATTGACCTCTTGCTGAAAATATACTTGTGATAAAACTTCAGAAAAAGGGCTTATAATAATCAACCCGATGAGCAAAAGTTGCCTGATTTTGCAAGGATGGAAAAACATTCCCAAATTATTTAAGAATGAGCATTTTTTGCATATCTGATGATATAAATTCCACAGTAAATATAAAAGCTGAACAAATTTAAAACTGTCAACTAATCTGTCATGCTGTAAAAATAAAGGAGCTGTCAAAAAAGTTAAATTTATCCATAAATTGAGTACCTGTATGACCGGACGGTCAGGCAATCAATGTTCCCTGTACCTTAACTTATCAACTTTTTTGAACAGCCTCCTTTAATTACATGATGTGTTGAGAATAATTATCCTGTTCATTTTTTGGCAATGATAATTGTTCTTTCAACTAAATTACAAAGGGTGATTGATCAGATTAAAAGGATGATCAGAATAATAATTAAAAGTGTAGTACCTCCAATATAAACGACTGAACCATTTTTCCGAACATTTTTCTTGATCTCTCTGCTTTCTTTTCTCAACTCACTCTTTTCGGTAGCAGACATTCCTGATTTATCTGTACTGCGGATTTCTTCAATACGGTTTTTTAAAGAATTCTCTTCCGCCGTAGTTAGTTTGTTATCCGTTTTGATTGGAATGGCCGGATTCTCTGTAATAACTTTCTTATCATTATTACTTGCAAATGTTGTAATTGCACCCAGTGTGAAAATCATGATGACTGCAACAAAAATTGTCTTTTTCATTTTACCTTTTTTTTATTTATAATTATGTCGTTAAAAGTAAAGGATATCGCATTTTAACTTGTTACATAATTCTGTAAAAAAGTTACATAAATAACACATTTTTTTGGTGGATCATCAGATCAAAGCAGAATTGGCTTGCCTTTCTCTTTATGTTATAGTATGGTTCTGTTACTTTTGTAGTTGAAAACTACCTGTTATGTGCAAAGTCATGCCTATGGCAGATAAATTCGGAAACTTCGCACAATAGGGGAAGTTCGGAATATTTGCACAACCGAGGTTAGAACCTCAGCCAAGCAGGGGAATATATAATAGTAAGCATTGTCGCATTTGAAATCTAATAAATACAGGGACACATATAATGAATGAGCTACTTAATTTTCATTTATTTTAAAAACTGTAGTATTATAAAATAAGCAACTATTGCCCCAATAATAACTAGAGTAAGTGGTCTGATTTTAAACCCAAGAAAATGGGTATCTCTTGAGCCATTTAATTTTTGTCATAGTAATTGCTTTTTGGTATTTCATTTTATAGTGATGAACTAAATTTTATTTACATATTTAAGGACGCCATCCCTTTTTTATATTTTGGTTTAATGAATAAAATTACCTCTTATCTTTGTAAAAAATAAGCACAGAGATGATTGATTTAAATTCTACGCTTGATGAGTTAAATAATTTCAATGATAATACCTTAATGTCTCAATTGGGGATCGAATATCTGGAAATAGCCGATGGTTTTGTGAAAGCTAAAATGCCGGTTGATCACCGAACTATGCAACCCATGGGTATTTTACATGGTGGGGCCAGCCTCGCACTTGCCGAAACCATTGGCAGTATGGGTTCTGCGTTAATGGTTGATTTGTCGAAATTTGATGTCCGTGGAGCTTCAATCAGCGCGAACCATGTTGGCAGCATTCGCGAAGGATTTGTTTATGGAAATGCCAAATTGGTTCACAAAGGGAAATATACCCATGTATGGGATATCGTAATTACCGATGAGAATGAGCGTAGGATTTCAATCAGTCGCCTAACCAATATGATCATTAAAAAATAAAAATGGAAAATCGAATTGATTATTCATTTATTGAGAAATGCATCGAAAACCGTATTTGTTTTGCGGCCTATACTTTGCCTGATCATAACGAATTTTCAATCATCCTTCAACGATCGGCCCATCCGATAAAATTTAATGTTACCGACAATTATTCCAATTCTAAAGGATTTATCCTTGCTCCTTTTGACACTACCATTGCTGACAAACTTTTGATTGTTGATGACTTTTTACTTACAGAAAACGATATAAATGTTGATGCCTGGGATTTTGTAAAAACCACCCTTCCCCATAAAAAATATTTGCACGAATTGCCTTTAGCAACTCCATATGTAACTTACCTGCAGCAATTTGATGATTTTATTTCCGATTTAACCAATAGAAGGGCCAAAAAGCTGGTATTATCAAGGGTTATTACAGGCTACAAAAAAGAGCATGTTTCGTATGCTGAACTGTTCAAAATTCTTAATGCTACCTATCCAAACACTTTTAATTATCTATTATACACCGCTAACAGCGGACTTTGGATGGGCGCCACCCCTGAGCAATTATTAAGAATAAACGAAGAAGAAGCAACAACGGTCGCTTTAGCAGGGACACAAACCTTGAGAAATATCGAACTCAACAAATATGTATGGGGCGATAAAGAAAGAGAAGAGCAACAATTTGTTGTCGATTATGTCGAAAAAACAATCCGGAAATACACGCTGGATGAGAAGATAAATAAATCTACGCAAACTATAAAAGCTGCTAAAGCTGTTCATCTCGAAACATCATTTAAGTTTAATGCTCATCCTATTTCTGAACGATTGAATGAATTTCTGGATGACCTTCACCCAACACCTGCTGTTTGCGGGGTTCCTAAATCTTCAGCCTTAAAATTAATTAATGAAACAGAGCATCACGACCGGGAATTTTATTCGGGATTTTTAGGCCCATTACACATTCATCAAAAAACAGATTTATTTGTAAATTTAAGATGTTTAAAAGCTGAAGGAAATAATCTCTCTTTATTTGTGGGCGGTGGAATTACATTAAGTTCAAAAGCTCAGAGCGAATGGGAAGAGACAGCTTTAAAAGCCCAAACTTTATTATCGCTCATTAACTAAAGATTTTATTTGAATGGAAAAGCAAAAAAGCGGGATCAGGCATTTAGTTGAAATTTGTTTTCAAAAAGGGATCGAAAATATTGTTATTTCTCCCGGTTCCAGAAATGCGCCCATCATCATTGCCTTTACCAATCATCCCAAAATAAATTGTTTAAGCATCGTAGACGAGCGAAGTGCCGCTTTTTTTGCATTGGGCATGGCTCAGCAAAGCGGTAAAACCGTTGCCATCGCATGCACTTCGGGATCGGCTGCCTTGAATTATGCACCTGCCATTGCAGAAGCATATTATCAGCATATTCCACTTTTGGTTCTTACGGCCGATCGACCAAAAGAATGGATCGACCAGGCTGATAGCCAAACCATTCGGCAAAACGGCATTTATTCAAATTATATTAAGAAATCATTCGAGCTTCCTCAAAGTATTCAAAATGATGATGATCTTTGGTATACTGATCGTTTGATTAATGAAGCAATAGACTTATGTCAATCTTCAACTCCCGGGCCGGTGCATATCAATCTTCCTTTTAAAGAACCTTTATACCAGGGATATGATGAAGAAATTGCTCCACCAAAATTAATAAACACCGCAAAAATTACCTCCATTCTTGAAGAACATGAAATTAAAAGATTAGCGAATCATTGGAATACTTCATCAAAAAAACTGATCATCAGTGGGATGATGAACCCTAATCCTGAACTGAACAATGTGTTAATAGAAATCTCAAAAGATCCATCGGTTGTATTCCTGACCGAAAACACCTCTAACCTGCATTATTCTGCATTTAATTCCTGTATCGACAGAACATTAGCTGCGATAACAGAAGAAGAGTTGGAGAATTTCAAACCAGATTTATTGATCAGTTTTGGGAACCAGATTGTTTCAAAAAAGATTAAGGCGTATTTCCGTCAAAACCAACCCGATGAGCATTGGCACATTGATACAGATGAGTTATTTTTAGATACTTATCAAAGTTTAACCAAGAATATTCCTGTAGAACCAGCTTCTTTTTTCAACAAGATGAGTGGGCACATCATTCCTTATAAAAGTAATTTTTCAATCATTTGGGATGACAAATCTAAACTTACAACAAAGAAACATCAGGAGTTTATTGAAAAATGCGAATATTCGGATTTAAAAGTTTTCGATCTTCTGCTAAAGGCCATCCCTTCTAATTCAAACCTGCAACTGGCAAACAGTACTCCTATCAGATATACACAACTTTTTGATGCCCGTTTAGATCTTGTTTACAACAGTAATCGTGGTACCTCCGGAATTGATGGTTCGCTATCAACAGCGGTAGGTGCAGCATATGAAACTAAAGACCCCACAACAATTATTTTGGGTGATCTATCGTTTTTTTATGACTCGAACGGATTATGGAATGACTACCTCAGTAATGACTTACGAATAATTTTAATCAATAATGGCGGAGGCGGGATTTTCCGTTTTCTGGATGGTCCTTCTGATACGAAAGATTTTGAAACCTATTTTGAAACCACTCATCGGTTGAATGCTGAAGGCATTGCAAAAACTTTTAATATCCAATATCAATCGGCCTCAAACTTTGAAGAAGTGAAAGCAGGATTATCAAGCCTTTATCATCCTGAAAATAAAAAAGTAAGTTTGTTGGAAATTTTCACCCCTCGTGAAGTGAACGCAATTATTTTAAAAGATTACTTTCGATTTTTAAAGAAGGGATAATTTCGCAAGATCGGATTCATCTTTTTTCCCAACTGAGATATTCGCATGCTCATATCTTAACTTTTCATTCATCATTTATAATTCATAATTTATAACTTTGTTACGCATTTTACATTTAACATAAAATTTTTGATCATGGCAACACGTGCATGGGAAACCATTAAAGAATACGAAGAAATTCTTTTTGATTTTTTTGAAGGAATTGCAAAAATAACGATAAACCGTCCGAGGTACCACAATGCCTTTACCCCTACTACCACTACCGAAATGAGTGATGCGCTAAGAATTTGTCGGGAGGACCAACATATTAATGTAGTTGTACTGACCGGTGCCGGTGATAAGGCATTTTGCAGCGGAGGCGATCAAAATGTGAAAGGCAAAGGCGGTTATATCGGTAAAGATGGCATCCCTAGGTTGAATGTTTTGGATGTACAAAAGCAAATCCGTTCAATGCCAAAACCTGTAATTGCAATGGTAAATGGCTATGCAATTGGCGGGGGTCATGTGTTGCATATTGTTTGCGATTTGACCATTGCATCTGATAATGCACGTTTTGGTCAAACCGGCCCCAAGGTTGGCAGTTTTGATGCCGGTTTTGGATCATCCTATCTGGCCCGAATTGTCGGACAGAAGAAAGCACGTGAAATCTGGTTTTTATGCCAGCAATATGACGCACATGAAGCTGAGAAAATGGGAATGGTAAATAAAGTTGTGCCTCTGGAATCGCTGGAAGATGAAACCGTAAACTGGGCAAAAATAATAATGCAACACAGTCCAATGGCTTTGCGAATGATTAAACTAGGGCTTAATGCCGAATTGGACGGACAAGCCGGGCTTCAGGAATTTGCCGGAAATGCAACATTGCTCTATTATTTAACTGAAGAAGCTCAGGAAGGCAAGCACGCGTTTCTGGAAAAACGCGATCCTGATTTTCATAAATACCCTAAATATCCATAATTCAACTTGCGATGGAAATAATTAAAAACTGGCTGACAGCATTCAGATTACGCACCTTGCCATTGGCTTTATCAAGCATTATTTTGGGCGGGTTTTTAAGTGCAAACGACCATCAATTTAATTTGTTGGTAACCAGTTTGGCCGTGGTTACAACCATTTTACTACAAATACTTTCGAATTTGGCCAATGATTTTGGTGATTTTAAAGCCGGAACAGACAATGAAAATCGTGTCGGGCCAACACGTTCTGTTCAAGGAGGAGCTATCAGTGAAAAATCCATGAAAAAGGCAATTTATTTTTTTATTGGACTTTCTTTAGTTTGTGGTTCTACCCTGATTTATTTGAGTGTACATGATATGTCATATTTGAACCTGTTCGTTTTCTTTATCCTGGGTGTTTTAGCCATTGCAGCGGCCGTTAACTATACCATGGGAAATAACCCATACGGCTACAAAGGTTATGGCGATTTTTTTGTTTTGATATTTTTTGGATTTGTAGGTGTTTTGGGAACCTACTATTTGAACACCCACGCCCTAAGTTCTGATTTATTTTGGCCGGCATTATCTTTGGGATTGCTAAGTACCGCTGTATTAAACCTGAATAATATGCGAGATATCGAGAACGACAAACAATCGGGCAAGCACACGCTGGTCGTAAAATACGGGAGTTCAAAAGCAAAAAAATATCACATAATCATTGTTTCAATGGCACTACTTGCAGCCATAAATTTCAGTTATCAGCATTTCGAATCCTATTTCCAGTTTTTATTTCTTTTGACTGTTCCTTTATTTATTAAAGATCTGATCCAGATCAGCAAAAACAAAAATCCCAAAGATTTGGACCCATTCCTGAAAAAACAAGCCATCCATACCTTGTTATTTTCCATTACCTTTGGGTTAGGATTAATTCTTTAATAAATGCTCCAGGCAACCATTACAAAACATATACTCAATTTCAAACAGGCGAGTGGAACTTCACGGGGGGTACTTCACCAAAAGCCTTCCTGGTTTTTTAAAATATTTGATGATAAAAATCCTCAAACTTTTGGGCTTGGAGAGTGCAGCATTATTCCGGGTTTAAGTCCGGATGACAGCAGTGATCTTGAGCCTTTCATCCATAAAGTATCAGAAAATATCAATGCTTTTATTGCTGATAAAAATGCTCTGTTAACGTTCCCATCCGTTCAATTTGCCATCGAAACAGCATTGTTGGACTTGGGAAATAATGGACACAAATTATTATATCCGTCAACTTTTACTGAGGGAAAAGATTCAATAAAAATCAATGGTTTGATTTGGATGGGAACCAAAGAATTTATGCACAAGCAGATCAGAGAAAAAATTGAGGAAGGCTATAACTGCATCAAGCTTAAAATTGGATCGTTGGATTTTGAAGAGGAAATTTCGCTTTTAAAAGAAATCAGAATCCAGTTTAGCCCGGAAATCATTGAATTAAGATTGGATGCAAATGGAGCATTTCATCCCGAAAATGCTTTAGAAAAATTGAAACGACTCTCTGAATTTCAGGTTCATTCGATTGAACAACCCATAAAAGCTGGTCAAATTGAAGAAATGGCAAATCTCTGCGAACAAACACCAATTCCCATTGCACTTGACGAAGAGCTTATCGGGATAAATAAGATGGAGGCAAAACGCAAACTTTTAGCAGAGATCAAACCCCAATATATCATTTTAAAACCAAGTCTGCTGGGTGGTTTTGATAAGAGTTCGGAATGGATAAAAATAGCAACCGAGCATCAAATTGGATGGTGGGTGACTTCTGCACTTGAATCAAACATCGGCTTAAATGCCATCGCCCAATGGACCTATCAACTAAACAATTCAATGCCACAAGGACTTGGAACCGGCAAATTGTTCAGTAACAATATTCCTTCTCCATTACAAATTAAAGATGCAAAACTATTTTACCTCCCCGAAAATAATTGGAATCTTAATCAAATTATCTGATGAGCCACAAAAAATACGATAAACTGATTTTAGATGGTCAAATACTTCACGGAGATGAATTACAAAAATATTGTGTTTCAAAGCTTAAACAATTGCATCTCAAGGATTGGGAAAAACATTTGTTCGGGTTTGTTTTAGAATGGCTCGACGAGGAGGAAGAAATCAAAGTTAAAACTTCAGGCTCAACGGGAATACCCAAAACTATTCTGCTCAAAAAGCAGTACATGATCAATAGTGCCATGGCTACAGCAGTGGCATTGAAACTTGAAACCGGTCAAACTGCACTTTTAGCATTATCCAGTGAATACATCGCAGGAAAGATGATGGTGGTGAGAGCGATGGTTATTGGATTAAACTTAATCGCCGTTGAACCAACAGGAAATCCACTTGAAAATCTTAAAAAAGAAATTGATTTTACTGCTTTGGTTCCACTTCAACTATCAAACATCCTAAACTCATTAAACTCATTAATTCAACTTAAAAAGATTAAAAAAGTACTTATTGGTGGTGGGGCACTTGATCAAAATTTGGTTAAAGAAACAGCCAGATTTTCAAATGACTTTTATGCAAGTTATGGCATGACCGAAACCTGCACCCACATTGCCTTACGAAAATTAAATGGCAAGAATCAAGATTTGCATTTCACAACTTTGCCCGGTGTTAAAATTTCGACGGATCATCGCTCCTGTCTGGTGATTGATGCACCTCATTTAAGCGATAATCCTTTAATATCAAATGATCTGGTCACTCTTTACAGTAATTCCGAATTTTTAATTAAAGGTAGATTTGATTGCGTTATTAATTCAGGTGGAATTAAAATTTCACCAGAAGAAGTGGAGGATAAATTAAGCAAAATCATAAAAGAAAACTTCCTGATAACCTCAATCCCTGACCAAAAATTCGGCGAAAAAATAATTTTACTTATCGAAAGCGACCAATCAAATCTGAATGCTTTGTACGAACTTTGGTCACAAATTGAATCAATTTTATCTCCATACGAAGTTCCAAAACAAATTGATTTTATTAAACCCTTCAGTTATACTGCCACAGGTAAAATTGATCGTTTAAGCATGAAGGAACTTATTAGGAAGAAATTAAAAAATAACTGAATCTACCTAAGTTAAACATTGATTTTATTGGATATCAGATTTCAACTAAGTTTGCACTTCATATTTTGATAGTATATATGCTAGATTGTTTACCAAAAAACAGCACTGTTTGGTCCTATTCCAACTTCGTATTGTTTTACAAATGTGCCTAATTTATCGTATCTGTAAAGAATTCCGTTATCGCTGAAAGAAGGTGCTTCCAAGCCATAAATATCATCATTATCAGGATTAATATTAAATCCATAAAAATATTTATCCCCGCCAATCGACTGGATTTTTTCAGAATTTGAATAGTAAACAGCATGTATTCCTGCAAATCCATATCCGCCACCATAATAAATGGTTTCGCGATTTTTACTTATGTCAATATGTTGAGGATGTGAAGTCTTTGAGATTTCAATTTCGCTAAGGATTTCAAAATTAAATCCTGAAATCTTAACCAGTTTAGATGGACTTTCACTGACAATATTCCAATTTTCGTCATATTGAACGTATCCGCTGCAAATTACCCAAACATTTCCATCTGCATCAACAACCATTTCTTTTGGATTATGACCTACTTTTATATTTGCGATTAATTCATCGGACCATGGATCAATGAGCGAAATGGTTGAATCCACCAAAAATCCACCCCCGTTTGCAACCCAAATAAGGTAGTTATATGCTAATATTCCTTCAGGTCCGGTACCCACATCAATGGTTTTCTTCAAAATATTGGTAAATGGATCAAAAACCTTAATTTGGCCCCCATTACCCCATTGAGAAACATATAATTTATTATTTTCCGCAGCAATATATCTTGGATTATCCAGGCCTTCAATAACTCCGGTTTCAGTAAAATCATCGGCTTTTACAATTTCAATTTTATTGGATGCATTCACTACACAATATAAATTACCCGCCATTATTTTTATAGATTGCAAAACATCACCCAATGGACGATCATTTTTACTATTAAAAATATCGTTTGTAACAATATCAGTATTAAAATCAAGGAAACTGATGCTTGAATTTCCCAAACCAAAGGTCCCTTCATTCGAAATAAATGCACCATTTGAGTATATTCCACCAGTTTCTTCAATAATAACTTTATCTTTTTTACATGCACTTAAAAAAAGGATGAGAATTAGAGTAATAATAGGGATTAATTTTGTTTTCATTTTAATTTATTTAAGAGTTAAAAATTTATTAAGATGGTATGAGATTGAAAACAAGTAATTGATTGGAGGCATTGCATACCAAGCCATCACCTGATAATTCTCATTCCAGATATTATTTATTTTAAATGATAAAAACAATGAATTTTGTTTACTCGGCAATTGATACTGTATACTTAACCCTGCGAGGTGAAAGGATGTCAGAAAATGGGTTTGATCGTAATATTTTTTACTGTTGTATTTGTGATCGTAACTTATATTAAGATTTTTAAATTTTGCACCTATACTAAACATAAAAATATTTTTAGGAACATAGATCATGGGCAAATATTCGGGGTCTTCATCCTTAAATCTTGATGAGTTCCAATTAAACTTAGCATTTAAATTAAGTCGGACCTTACCAATCGTATAATCTGAATAGAGATTTAAATCCAAGCCTTTAATTTTGGCTGTATTTTTATTTTCCGGGGTCCAAACCCCTCTTTCGTTTGGCAACCACACGATCCAATTATTAATTCTTGAATAATAAAAACTTTGTTCAAATTTAATTGAAGGTTGAGATAGGCTGATCGTTTCGGAGAACCCAATTTCGCCACTAAAGCCCGATTCTGCTTTTAAATTAGGATTGCCACTCACAAAAGTTTCGCTTCTCCAAAATAAATCGTTGAGCGTCGGCAAACTATAATTTTTTGAAACATTTCCTTTGGCAGTATAATTCTTGTTGATGGCATAATCGACATCCATTGAGTAAACAAAAGGCAGGTTTCCATCGTCAACAATTTCTTTTCGAATACTATTTACAACACTGAGTTTATTATTTGGTAATACAAATTTATGAGACATAAAGACTGACATCCGGTTTCGGCTTGCAAGACTTTTATAACCTGCCGAACTGACCTCATCGTAGGTATAATTAATGCCTGCATCCAATAATTGAAATTCATTAATAACCCATTTTCCTTCAATTTCATTGATGAATGAAAGGGCTGAATTATTTGATACCGGATCGGGCAGGTTAGGATTTGTAAATCTTTGAACATTATTGATAATGGCTGATTTCACCAGAACATTTAAGTATTTTCCAGTTCGTTGCCAGCGGATTACCGAATAAATATTTTTATCAGATTGAAAAGATTTGGCTGTATCGCTGTCGATCATCAGTGTTTGTATTTTTTTATCGTATTTCTGATACCAGAAAGTTGCACTTAAAGCAGCGTTTTTGCTTGTCCTGATTTTGTTTTCAAAAATGAATCCTGACTGATCGAAATCAGCATTTGTCTGGGTTTCTTTTGGCATTTGGTATTTGGCGATATTTGTAAACCGAAAATCATTGAGTGCTTCGTTATGATAAAATCTCAATGATGCTGCAAGTTTATCCATGCCAATATTTACTCCTGCATTTAAGTTTTTAGCGCCAAAACTCCCTGATCCTAAACTTAAAAACACCTGATTCTCTTTCTGAAATAAGTCAAGTGATTCAAGATGAATAGCCCCGCTCATTGCCCCACTGCCAACTAAGGTTCCGGAACCGCCAAATTGAATGGTCACATCTCCAATCATGCTTACAGGAAACAAAGCCATATTAGTCCCGCCATTCATCGGGCTTTGAATATTTACGCCATTCCAGATCACTGCAGTATGATTTGTACCTCCTCCCCTTATTGAAGGCGAAGCCAATCCGGCCGATCCATATGAATTAATTGAAACCAGACTTTGAGCAGTGAGCAGTTCAGCAAATGATTGATTGTTATAATTTGCAATAACCAATGAATCAATCTTTTGGATATTTGAACCAACGGCAAAGTTTTGCAAACGATTTGCACTGATCACGACTTCATTCATCATGATACTTGAATCCACTGATCCAACTTGTCCATGAACAAGAAGTCCAGAAAAAATTGCCAGAACTGTTACTCCAAATTTTTTAAAAAACATGTTACAAATGATTAAAAGTTGTAATCATTCGCAACAAACGGTGACAGTGAAGATAAAACATGGAATCCAAATCAGATCCATTCTTCGCCTTTCTTCCCGAAAGCTACGAAACTACTTAATGGCAGGTCTTCTGGCTCACCCGGTTTTAATAGCCTTCCCATCCTAAATTTTGAACAGTGGCATTTGGATATTAAAACCTTCCTTGGGCTTACAGCTGCGGGGACAGCTCCTGAATTACACAGGATTCCCTATTAATCTATAATAAGCACCATTTAAGTTTGACAAAGGTATAATTTTTCATTTCAATTTTGCAAATATTTTAGCATTTAGGCATATCCCTTAATTAAATAGGTAGTTTACCTATGTTTCTACTTTAATAATGATCATAACTTGTTCAATATTTATATTTTTACAAAAAGCATGATTATGTGGTACTTATAAAAGAATTAAGTCCCTATTACAACATTAAAAATAAAGATGGAAACTAATTTAAATAACAACAACCCTAATCAATTAAAAAAAACAATCCTCATAACTGAGGATCAGGAATCTAATTTTTTATTGCTGGAAGTATTATTGGGAATATGGGGGGTGAACACAATCAGGGCTTGCAATGCACAGGAAGCAGTAGATATTTGCAACGAAAACAATAAAATAGATTTGGTGCTTATGGATATCAGATTGCCTGATTTTAGCGGACTTGAGGCGACAAGACTAATAAAAAAAGCACATCCTGATTTGCCAATAATTGCACAAACGGCTTATGCTATTACCGGTGACAGGGAAAAAGCTTTGGATGCAGGCTGTAATGAATATATTACAAAGCCTATCAGAAGGGAAAAATTATTTGAACTTCTTGAACGATTTTTGGGGTAAAGTGTCGGGATGGTGAGACTCGAACTCACGACCTCTGGTCCCCCAGACCAGCACGCTAGCCAACTGCGCCACATCCCGTTTGAAAGCTAATATTTGTGCAAAAATAACACTTTTAACAATATTTTGACTAAATAA
>PHDM01000079.1 GCA_002840985.1 Bacteroidetes bacterium HGW-Bacteroidetes-17 | reverse complement strand
AGAAAGTTTTGACGAATTTCCTGATTTGTGGTTTGCCGATGGAGTGATGGATACAACGGTTAGAATTAGCAATGTCAATCCTGACATGAAAGATTTCATTTGGGGAACAACTGAGCCAGTAAGTTGGGTATCGCCTGTTGGTGATTCCTTAGATGGTTATATTATCAAGCCTGATGGATTCGACCCAAATAAAAAATACCCCGCTTTACTTTATTGTAAAGGTGGCCCCCAAGGTGCACTTAGCCAGGGATGGTCGTATCGTTGGAACTATCAAATTATGGCAGCTAACAACTATATCATAGTTGCACCAAACAGAAGAGGTGTTGCCGGATTCGGACAGGAATGGGAAGAACAAATAAGCACCGATTATCATGGCCAGAATATGGATGATTATTTGAGCGCGATTGATGCACTTGCAAAAGAACCTTTTGTTGATGAATCCAAACTTGGAGCCGTTGGTGCAAGTTATGGTGGATATTCCATTTATTATTTGGCAGGCAATCATGACAAACGATTTAAAGCATTTATTGCTCATGATGGTATTTTTAATCTCGAGGCCCAATATCTTGAAACCGAAGAAATGTGGTTCGAAAACTTTGATATGGGTGGCCCTTTCTGGGATAAGAACAATAAGGTAGCTCAAAATTCATTTGCTCACTCTCCACACAAATATATTGATAAGTGGGATACCCCTATTTTGGTGATCCATGGCGAGAAAGATTACAGGGTTGATTATTCGCAAGGAATGATGGCGTTTAATGCTGCTATTTTGAAAGGAATTCCGGCCGAGTTTTTAAGTTTCCCCGACGAAAACCACTGGGTACTCAAACCACAAAACGGCATTCTTTGGCAACGAACCTATTTCAAATGGCTCGACAAGTGGCTTAAAGATTAACATTATGATTTAAAACGAGGCTTCGGCTTCGTTTTTTGTTTAAATAACACGCTAAAAATTATGTGGATCTATTAATCAACTCAAGTCACAAAAAAAAGTTACTCTTTTAAACAAAAACATTAACTTAACGTGAATTCGATATAATATAAGCCCTATGTCTTTTACGTTTTTATAAATCAAGATATTAGACGTTAGACTTTAGACATTAGATTCAAGATTCAAGAAGGTTTTAATCCATAGTCTAACTTCTAAAATCTAACGTCTTATTAGCTCAAAAGGCTAAATTTCAGACATACTGAACCAGTTTCATGAGAAATGCTTAGATCGAACTGAGGTTAACTTACAAATAATTTACAGTTAATTATTTATTTAAAAACATCCAAGCTTACCACCCTTTATCCCCAATTCACCGATTTTCATTTTAGATTTTGATATCCTTAATATAATTTTGATTTCTCAAAAACAAAATCAATATTTTTTTGTAATCAAAATTTCTTTTAATGAAAACAATATTAATCGATTGTAATCCTGATAAAGCCGATATTGTTTCGGAGAACATGGTTAAAAGAACAGAGCAAATCTTTAAGAACCAAGGTCAAAATACTCAGAGAATTAATATTCGAGATTTGGATATCCGCTTTTGTTTCGGATGCTGGGATTGTTGGGTGAAAACTCCCGGCAAATGCACCATTAAAGATGAAATGCATCTTATTCATCAGGCAGTCATCAATGCAGATCATGTTATTTTCCTAAGTCCGCTGAAAATGGGCTTTATAACTACCGAGATGAAAAAAATTCAGGAACGACTCATCCCTATGCTATTGCCAAATATCGATATCGTTGAAGGGGAATTCCATCATAAAAAAAGATACGAGAAATACCCTGGTTTATCTTTGCTCATGTTACGTGAAATAAATACAACGGATGAAGACATTAAGATTAATCAAGATATTTTTAAAAGGTTTGCCCTGAATTTCAGGTCGGAAGTTTTATTTTCAACCACCTATGGTTATCAATTTGAGGAAGTAATTTATGAAGCTTGCAATTTTGAACGGTTCTCCGAGAAAGCTAAAGAGCAACTCAAAGTTGCTAATGGATAAATTTGTTGACGGGTTCACAAAATCCCGAACCAATAATTATAGCATTGGATATTTGTCGGCAGTGGACAGAAGCCATGAGCATATGGATCAGATCAGGGATGCTGAATATATCATTATCATTTTCCCACTCTATGCGGATTCCATGCCCGGAAGGGTGAAATACTTTATTGAATCGCTTGAAAACCTTCTTGTTTTCAGGGAGAAAAAACTTGGATTTATAGTACAATCAGGATTTCCGGAGGCACATCACTCCATTTTCATTGAACGCTATCTTCATAAATTAACAAATCGACTCGGAGCTGAATATCTTGGCACTGTTATAAAAGGGGGAGTTGAAGGCATACAGATAATGCCACGTTGGATGACTAAGAAATTATTCAATCAGTTTTATGAATTAGGAGAAATTTTCGGTCTGGAAGGGCAGTTCGATGCAACGATTTGTGAAGCACTTTCAAAACCTTATAAGTTGTCAAAAACCAACTTAAGCATTTATAAACTCATTATGAAAACAGGCTTAAATGATTTTTATTGGAATCATCAACTTAAGAAAAATGAAGCCTTTGCATTCCGTTTCGATCGCCCTTATCTCTGAAAAGAATCATCGTTTTTTTAAAATCGCATGCTGAAAATTAATTGATTCAATATCAATTTCATTTATCGCTCAAACGAGCTTGTTTTACCCATATCTGAACAGCTCTTTGTCTGATTTTCATAACACCATACTTTTGTGCTTCCGATCCTGTTCCAGTCATCAAATTAGGATTACCGGACATCCCATAATTTCTGCTCATATGAGCATTTCGCATAGCGTTCGGGTTAATTAAATAATTATAATAGCTCACCCCGAGCTGGGCCTCTCCTAGTTCAAAACCATAACTAAAGGCTGATTTTTTGGCAATTGCGAAAGAATAATCCACTCCAAATATTTTATTGAGGGGAATTCTTGCTTCATAATAGAGAATGTGATAAGTATCAATATAAATCATCATATTCACGCCTTCCTTGCTTTGATGGCTTGGAAATGTTTCAACAACTTCGCCATCTTCAGAAATCACATTAATGGCTTCGTCACCCTTCAAAAAACGCTTGTTAACCTTTTCGGTCTCCATTTGAAGCAACTCCAGTTTTTCTCTCAATTCCAAATCTTTACCACTCGATGCTACCGCATTAATCTCAAGCCTTGCCTTTTCATTTGATAATGGGAAAGCATACCCCAACTTTTTTTTAGCTTTCCCTTCCGTATCGAACCATAAAACAAGTCCGTTCATTATAATTTTTCGTTGGTTTCTTTCATCTACCACTTTCAACTTAACGTAAAGATAGTTTTCATCATTGCTTAACCCATAAACCATACCCTGCTCCGAGTCCGTATAAGTTCCTCCGGACCAATCCTGATTTAGCTCATTCAATTTAAATTCTTTATTTTGATAAGCACTTTGATAAATTGGTCCTTTGGCACATGAAATAAAGACCAGTAAAAATAGCTGGAACAGTAAAAGATTAATTAATTTTTGCATTTCAGGATCATTTTTCGTTGTTAATATACTAGGGTATAAATTTATGATATTCTTGCTTATAATAAAAATAACAATGATAAGCATTCAATGTTTAAATTTTGAAAAATGAAATGTTATATTTGTCATTCAACTTATAATTGACCAAATCATGAAATATCCATCCTTATTTTCAGTTTTTTTCCTGCTAATTTTTGTAAACTCAAATGCCCAAACCTTAAGTCAGGGGGATTTAAATATTTTGGAATATCGTAATTTAGGGCCACACAGAACGGGTGCCTGGATTTCTTCGATCGCAATCCCTCAGACAAATAATCCGATCCATAAATATACTTATTACGTCGCAGGTCGTTATGGTGGAGTTTGGAAAACCATCAATAATGGAACCACTTTTTCCCAGGTTTTCGATTCGGTTGGAGTAAGCAGTATTGGGGCCGTTGCAGTTTCGTCATCCAATCCTGATCATGTTTGGGCAGGAACAGGTGAGGCTTATGGTGCCAGAAGTACACATGTCGGCAAAGGTGTTTTCAAATCTGTAAATGGTGGGAAAAATTGGGATTTCATGGGATTGGAAGATACTCAGCATATTTCAACTTTAATAATACATCCCACAAATCCGAACATCGTTTGGGTAGCAGCAATGGGGCATTTATTCACATCCAATGATGAACGTGGGATTTTCAAAACCAGCGATGGAGGTAAAACATGGAAAAAAACCTTATTTATTGATAAAAACACAGGTGTGATAGACCTGATTATCAATCCTAAAAACCCAAAAATTTTGTATGCCGCATCCTATGAGAAATATCGTTATCCATGGCATTATGAAGCAGGAGGAGTAAATTCAGCAATATATAAAAGTATTGATGGTGGTGATCATTGGATGAAATTAACAACAGACCTTCCTTCAGGTAAATTAGGAAGAATCGGGCTGGCGCTATGTTACAATCATCCAGAAATAGTATATGCTGTTGTTGAAAATTTAAACCCTAAACCCGGCATAATCGTCGATGAGAATGTTGAAATGAATGCATTACGTGACCCTTATTTTGATCAGATGATCGGAGGCGAAGTGTATCGATCAAATGATAATGGAAATAAGTGGAAAAAAATGAATACCGACAGTTGTAATGTGAGTTCAAAGGCTGCCTATTCATTCAACAAAATAATGGTTAACCCTGATGATCCGGATCAGATTTTTGTGTCAAGCGATGGCTTACTTTATTCACTTGATGGAGGAAAAACCTGGCCTAACTGCCAGTGGGGACAGGGCAATTTATTTAAAAACATGTTTGGCGATTACCGGACCTTCTGGGCCGACCCTAAAGATGGACGTCACATGATGTTCGGCAGCGACGGAGGTTTGTACGAAACTTTTGATGGAGGTTTGACGGTTAATCATAAATATCATATCCCTCTGGGCGAAATTTACAATGTTGAAACAGATGATGCCGAACCATACAATATCTATCTCGGATTACAGGATCATGAAGCATGGAAGGGCCCTTCGAATGGATGGTCGGGAAGAGTTGGTGTTGAAGACTGGAATATTGTTGGTATGTGGGATGGTATGTATACCAAGGTTGACCCCAACGATAACCGATGGGCATACTCAACAACTCAGTTTGGTGGACATTTACGAATCGATCAGGAAAGAGGCGAAAGGGTAGATATTCAGCCAAAAGCAGCTGAAGGCAAAGCTCCGTACCGATTTCCATGGACTCCCGCTTTGGAAATTTCACCGTTCAATTCAAAGACCATTTATACCGGTGGCCAGATGTTACTCCGATCATCAGATCAGGGTAAACATTGGGAAGAAATCAGTCCTGATTTAACCACTAATGATGCAAAAAAAATTGCAGGAAAAGGACATATGATGTACTGCACCATAACCAGTATTTCGGAATCACCTGTTCAAGGCGGGGTGATCTGGGTTGGAACAGATGATGGGCGGATTCACCTTACGCGAAATAATGGAAAAAGTTGGGAAGAAATGACCGATAAGATCAGCATGGTTGGCGGAACGAAAGATTATTGGGTAAGCAGAGTGCTTAGTTCACAGCATGATGCTGCCACTGCTTATGTTTGCAAATCGGGATTCAGAAATGATGATTTTACGCCAATGATTTTTAAAACAACTGATTTCGGGCAAACCTGGACAAAAATTACGAATGGGATTTCTAACGCTCCTGTCAATGTAATTATCGAAGATCCGCAGCAACCGGATTTACTTTATGCGGGAAATGATGAAGGTGTATTTATTTCTTTTAATGGAGGAGAAAATTGGCAAAGCCTAAGAAATAATATGCCTGTTGTTGCTGTTAAAGATCTAAAAGTTCAACACAGAGAAAACGACTTGATTGTTGGGACTTATGGCCGTGGTGCATTCATCATGGATGTATCATTATTACAACAACTCGACAAAAATATATTAAATCAGGAAGCTTACCTGTTTGAAATAGAAACAAAACCTGAAAGAAATTATTCTGAAAGAGCCTATTGGGGTAACTATGAATTATCCGGAGATTCGCACGCCTTTACTGAAAATGAAGAAAATGGGATGATAATTTATTATTATCTCAAAAATGATGATGAGGATGCAACAATAGAGATTTATAATGCGTTGGGGAAATCTGTCAAAGAACTTAAAATTGACCATACTGCCGGACTGCACAAAACAATATGGTTTGGCAGGGATTTCAAGATGGGAAATTATTTGGTCAAGTTTAAAACCAGCCGTCAGGAATTTACAAATGAAGCAACGGTTAAGGCCGCCCCAATCTGGCCAATTGGGCATACGAATAAATAATCCATGAATTAATCTGTTTTCATTTGATAATTCCAGCGAAGGTTTTACTTTTGCCTTTCCAAATATTCTAACTAGCACCATAGTTTAACATTTATTTAACTGTGCTAAAATTGATTTTTTTCCAAGAAATCTCAATTTTGCCTAAAAATGAAAAAATGATCAAAAAAAATCTTTTGTTGCTTATTTTTTTAGCAACCAGCTTAATTACATTTCCACAAGAAACAGCCGTTTTAAAAGGAAAAGTAACGGACAACAAACTGCAAGCCCTTGCAGGAGTGCACATCTACATGACCCAAAATCAATTAGGAACGATCACAAATGCTGAAGGCGAATATTCATTAGCCAACCTTTTAACAGGCAAACAAACAATAGAGATTTCGTATACAGGATTTTCTCCACAAAAAATAGAACTCAACGCCAATAAGGGGTTGAACACCTTAAATATTATTTTAGAAGAAACTATTCACGACCTTCAGGGAGTGGTTGTTTCGGCCCAAAAACGCGAACAACAAATCCAGGACGTTCCTATTAGCATCAGTGCCATTAGCAATAAAACTATTTCGGATTTAAACATTCAGAATTTGGAAGATTTTTCAAACCTTGTACCGGGTTTAAACATCAGGGTACAAAGCAGTCAGCATCCAAATTTTATTATTCGAGGATTGACAAGTGATGAAGTTAGCCCGAATGCCCAACCCAGGGTTTCATTGTTCTTCAATAATGTACCAATTACGCAGGCAAGCGGAGGTGTGCTGGAATTTTATGATATGGATCGGATCGAAGTTTTAAAAGGCCCTCAAGGAACCACGTTTGGAAGAGGTGCTCAAATCGGTGCTGTGCATTTCCTCACAAAAATGCCTGACAATGATTTCGGAGGTTATATCTCAGGTGGATTTGGAAGTTACGCCCAAACAGATTTGAATGCAGCTATAAATTTACCTATCTTAAAAAATAAGTTGAATACCCGTATTGCGGCAGTTTATAACAAACAGGACGGATATGTTAAAAACACCTTCGGAGGAACATTGAATGGTAAGGATACGAAAGGAGTCCGATTTTCTGCGAGATATTTACCCTCTGCCAAAACCAAAATCGATTTTATTTTCAATTTTCAACAAGACAGGGCGCCGGGTGTTGCCTTTATGAGTGGAATGTACCCAAATACCAATGGCATTACAGAGGTATTCTCTTATGAAGCATCTTTGGATAAAGGTGATGAATTAAAAACAAATAAAGACTTGGTGAACTTCATTTTAAACTTTCGACACTATTTTAACGAGAACTTATTTTTAACCGCCATCACTTCTTATCAAACGAATAAAACGTTCGAGCGCTACGATGGCGATGGTACAGCCGCGGCAGCGATTGATATGGCCGGAACCATTAATTCCAATCAACTCAGTCAGGAAGTGAGATTAAATTATGGGATTGGAAATAAATTTAATGGTTTCAGCGGTTTAAATTATTTAAGTGAAAACACCGATCAAACTTATTGGTTTTCACCGGACGAAACCAACATGGTTCATCTCTTTTTAGACCCAAGTTACATGATTATGCCAAACGGCCAACCCTATCCTCTTTCAGCTTTGCCAATGGATCCAAGACTTGGGCCACTTGGTGGCATGCCATTACCAACGCATCATGAAGAAGAAAATTTTACCTCCGCCGAAAATCGGGCTTTTGAATTATTTACGGATGGAAGTTTGCTTATCAGTCCGAAATTTAAACTAAGTGGTGGTTTACGAATCGTTTTTGACCACTCAAATGTAAGCAACAGGGCATCATTCACTGCCGGTTCCGAATCAACATTAGGGATGTTGACCGGAAATTATCCGAACTTATTTTTCAAACCATCTGCTTTACAATCGACTTCTTCAAATTTTATAGGATTTACCGGAAGATTGGTTGCCAGTTACAAACTGAACGAAACTTCGAACCTATTCGTGTCGTACGCCAAAGGCCGAAGACCTAATGTTATTCAATATCAATCGGATGGTAGTTCTGAAATTTTGGATGCTGAAATCGTGAACAGTTTTGATTTGGGTTACAAAACAGTTATTAACAATCAATTCATATTTGATGCTACCATTTATTATTATGACTATCATCATTTCCAAACAAATGCATGGATAGCCGACCCAATGACCGGAAATTTTGCTTATATCATTAAAGACGGAGGAAAAGCAACTACGTATGGACTTGAAACCTCATTCCAGTACAGCATCACTGAACATTTTAAACTTTTTGGAAATTATGCATTCACCCATGCCCGATACAATAAAAAAGACAAGGATGGAAATGAGCAGGAATATGCTGGAAATAAATTCCGTTTAACCCCGGATCATAGTTTTAATTTGAGCATGAAATACCAGGTTCCTTTAAATGATGAAATCCTTCTATTTGCCATACCATCTCTCTCATATAAATCGCATTTCTTTTTTGAAGATGCAAACACTGAAGGCATAGAGCAAGATGCTTACTCAGTGTTAAATCTATCAATGGGTATGGAATTTTTAAGGCCGTCGCTTACAATCACACTGTTCTCTCAAAATTTATTAAATGAAGAATATTTGATAGGTGCCGGAAATACAGGAAGTATGTTCGGGATTCCAACTTTTGTCCCTTCACAACCGAGAACTTTTGGAATTAAAGTAAGCTGGAATTTTTAATTAAAACAGATAATCGGGATGGCATCCTGTAATCCAGGAAGCCATCCCGATTATTTATTATCAAGTAGTTCTCTTCTCCCATCAGCATAACATCGATAAAGCTTAGTCCCTGCAATTAAAAGCCCTTGTGCCGATTTGCCACTTTCATCAATCTGGACATCGATAGAAACAACTTTACCTTCATAGGAAGTACTTATCCCGGGCAGTTCGTTATGCCCTAAAATCATTCGGCTTAATCCTTTTGAATCTAAAAATACATCAACAAACTGCTGAGGAACCTGGGGAGTTGTATTTTTTGAATAGCTATAACCTCTATACCAAAGTGGACCTGAGGCACTCAATATATCATCTTCTATAGTCCCCTTTTTAAGCTCTGCTTCAGAATTCAAATAATTTTGAAGGGCAAGGTTTATTTCAATAAAACTGTACTTTTTTATTTCAAATTGAGGAGAGATTCCGGCATGCATAAATAAATTATCATTGATCTGCAAAATAGCATTCTGATTCCGCAGCCATCTGCCCAATACTGTTTCTTTAGCGTAAAGCTGAAAATAATTTGTAAATGTATAACTTGTGAAATAAATATACTTCTCATTTATATATCGGTGATCGCCTGTTAAAGCCATCGTTTCATGATTTCCGAGGAGAACAAATAAATTGCCTCCTGCCTCTGCTGCTTCAATACTCAACTCATGTAAAAACCAAAGGGTTTCAGTCACCATACTTCCACGATCAAACAAATCGCCCAGAAATACAAGTTGTCCTTTTCCAAAATTCCATTTTAATTCCGGATCAATCACCTTATTATTGATCAATAAATTTATTAAAGCATGATACTTACCATGAACATCACCAACCGCAAATATCTCGCTATCTGTGTTTATCTTATATGGGACAGGACTGTACTTTTTTTGAAAATGATAAGTATTTTTATCCCAACCGAAACCTTTTAAAATAGTGTCTTTATTCCTAAAATCAATGGTTTTTTCAATGAGTCGGGTAGTGTTTTTCTTCTGATCCCGATCATAGTAAACCATGTTTAATTCATTTTCTTCGTCTTTAAAAATGTAAGGGCCATCGTGCAATGAAGGTGTAGTTTTTGAATCAAATACTTTAGCCTCCATATCTGCAATATATTTTTTTGCATTTATATTGCCCCAATACGAAGTATAATAAGTAGCCCGATTCCCTGATGCATTTTCAAGTGTCGGGTCTGCACCTCTGTCAATTAACATTTTACACATTGGCATATTATTATATCGAACAGCAAATATTAAGGGTGTATTTAAATTCTTATCCCTATAATTAACATTTGCTCCGAATTCAATCAAAAGACGTGCAATACGATTACGGTCATATTTAATGGCCCATAGCAGTAAAGGGTATTTGCCACTTAGATGATTCGGATCTGCACCTTTATCCAGAAATAATCTGGCAATTTCGGTTTGATGGTATTTTATGGCATAGAACAAACCTGACTTTCCATTACTTAGCTCAGAATCAGATCGTTCCTTTAAAGCAGCAAAAATATATTTCTCATCTCCATTTTTTATTGCTTTAATCAGCTTTTTTTCATCTGCCGTATTCGCATTCAATGTTTGAATCCAAAATAACAATATCAGGAAATACCCGAATTTCATGTAAGCCATTTTCATCCGTAATAATTTTAATAAATAGGTCGGATGGAACTCGCATATGAGATTTTCATCCTTTATTATTTCGTTAACCGATTATGCTCGTTTAATAAAATATGAAGTTAGTTGTGTAATATCCGCGCATTCTCAACAAACTCTCTTTTCACTTGTCTTTCATTATTTATTATTTGATAAAACTCATCCAAGTATTTTATTACCCGCTTCTTCTCGCTCTTCTTTAATAATTCAAAGTTGTTAAACAAATCATATATTTCTTTTTTCTTTGAGTTGAAAAGCTGAATATTGGCATTTATGATTTCGATGGGTTTTTTAAAACCACGATAAACACGCTCCTGAACTGTTTCAGTTTTTAGCCGGGAATTAGGCTTAGCATAATATGCCGACACCAAACCGCTCCAATCAAAATCATAAGGGATTGCAATTGGAGGCAGCTTTTGCATTTCATCTGTTACAAGAATAATGTTATGAAATTCATATGCCGAATAATCGGTGTTTCCGATCATAAATTGAAATAGATCCATCAAACAGGTATGATATGGATTTAACCTATTTGGGTGAATCTTGGCAGAGTCCAGTTCTACCCCATTCAACCTTTGTGCGAGGTGCTTTTCGCGTTCGATAAAAAATGCAAAACGTTGAATAGAATCATTTTTTTGATCATTATAAACATAATTGATCATGGCGGGCCTCACTTTAAATGAACTATCTGTTAACAGATTGAATGCTTTATAAATCAGATATTCAATGATCGTATTTTGCCCGTAGACATCCGCTTTATTACAATGTGTTACAAGTTTAATGGCTTTTTGACCCTCAAAAATAGTATTTGCTATTCCATTTTCGGAGAAGCGCAAACGCAACGGTGTAAAAGAACAAATATCCGGCATCCTTCTGGTAATTCCTCTGGTTCTGATTTCTATTTCAAGTTCTTTACGATGACTCGTCACATCATCCCATGTGAGTGTAGCAGGGAAATAAGTTTCATCATCCGTATTCGCAAATACTTGATTGAAATCAGCCAGGAGCCTGAGTTGGATCACAGATTCCGATTGAAACAAAGGCAATATTACACCTGCTTGGTTTTGAGCCGGGATATTGCCGATCGAAATAATTATAAAACCCAGAATTAATCCTAGCTGCAATATTTTAGATTTCAATTTCTTAAGCAGTTTATCTCTTTGCATCATTCACTCCTCATTAAATTTAATGCTAATCAATTCAGCCTTTACAATCAAAAATACGAATAAGTAAATAAATATAACGATTTTGTAATTTTATATTACTTTCGACGTATTATTATATGTTGTTGAAATCAGAATTATTATCTTAGTATTTAAATCCGATTTACATGAATAAAATTGATAATACATTACTAATTGAGGCAGAGAAATTCGTTAAGAACTTACTGGAAGATAAACTGGCGAACGAATTTTATTATCACGATTTTAAGCATGCCATGGCTGTTAAAGGCTATGTTGAAATCATCGCTAAAGAATGTAAATTAAATGATGCTGATTTAAATCTTTTACAAATAGCTGCACTATTTCATGATACAGGATTTATTAACTCCGTTGAAAATCATGTTGAGCACAGCATCGAAATAGTCAAAAACTTTTTAATCTCTCATTCAATTGATAAAGAAAGTATTGACAGCATCGCTGAAATTATTATGGCCACAAAAATGCCACAAAATCCCAGCAATAAACTTTCCGAAATTTTATGCGACGCTGATTTGATGTATATAGCAGAGGATAGCTGTTATGAGCACATGGAGGCCATGTATGAAGAAGCAATTACCACTCATGAAGAATATAGCAATCGCAATCTTTTTGATTTGGAAACCATCCGATTTTTCTCAAATCATAGTTATTTTACCGACTACGGAAAAAGGATCCTGCAACCTAAAAAATTAGCTGCAGAAGGGTTAATTATCGAACGGATGAAGAGAAGGGAAGCAAGAAAAGGCAAGAAAGGAACTGTTATTAATACTGATAAGAAAGTAGGCTTTTATTCAAGGGGTGTTGAAACTATTTTACGACTTACGGCCAGAAACCAAATTAACTTAAATTCCATTGCCGATCATAAATCAAACATTTTAATTTCAGTAAATGCGATTATTATTTCCATCATCATTACAATGCTGGTAAAAAATGCATATGATCTATCGCAAAACTTTTACCCAGTAATGATCTTATTATTTGTTTGTCTTTCGACCATTATCCTGGCCATCTTATCAACTCGCCCCAATGTCAAGTGGAGTAAGTTTACCAAAGAAGAAATAAAAGAGAAAAAAGTTGATTTGATTTTCTTCGGTAATTTTATTCATATGGAATATGACGACTACCTTGAATCATTCAAAAGCATGATGGAGAGTGATGAAGATTTATATTCCACAATGATTAAAAACCAATATTCACTAGGGAAAATCCTGGCTAAAAAATTCAGATTGCTCAAGATCGCTTATAACGTATTCATGATCGGGCTTAGCATCACAGTGATCAGTTTTCTTATCAATCTGTTTTACTCCTAAATTAACTTCAGTTCGATCTAAGCATTTCTCATGAATCTGGTTTAGTATATCCTAAATTTAGCCTTTCGAGCTTATATGACTTTAGATATTAAAAGTTAGACTTTGGATTAATCTTCTTTTTTGTCTAATATCTAAAATCTAACATCTTATATATTAATTTGTTATGCCGCTTATGACAATAGGAAGTCTATATTTTAATGTTTATTTATGTCGAACTCACTTTAAATTAATATCTAGTCCTTATCTTCAAAAGCATAAATATCCTTAATTAAATGATCATATCTGGCTTTTACCAATTTACGTTTCAATTTCAGGGTTTGTGACAATTCTCCGGTAACAGGGGACCATTCATCGGCAACAAGCCTGAATTTTTTGATTTGTTCCGTTGCACCAAGTCTTTTATTTAAATGCGAAACTTCCTTCTGAATTCTCGAAATTAATTCTGGCTTAGTGATCAAATCATTATTTGAATGATAATGGATTTTATGTTTTGCAGCCCAAAAATGGAGGGTATTAAAGCTTGGGGAAATGATTGCACTGGCAAATTTCTGATTTTCGCCTACTACGATCAATTGCTCAATGAATGGTGATTCTTTAAAAATGTTTTCAATTACCTGTGGAGCAATATATTTTCCTGAAGAAATCTTGAAAATTTCCTTTTTACGATCCGTAATTTTTAAAAACCGGCCTTCAACCATAACTCCTATATCTCCTGTATGAAGCCATCCATCTTGATCAATAACTTCATTGGTTTGCGCTTCATCTTTATAATATCCCATCATAATTCCATCACCTTTGGCAAGAATTTCGCCATCTTCTGCTAATTTAATTGTTACGCCAGGCAATGCAGGCCCAACGGTCCCGAACATTACATTATCTGTATTTGTAGGATCATTTACTGCAATAACCGGAGATGTTTCTGTCAAGCCAAATCCTTCATAAATGGGCATTTCAGCTGCCCAAAAAATCCGTTGTAATCTGGTTTGCAATGCAGAACCACCCGATACAATTAAATTCACGCTACCTCCTAAACCTGCACGCCATTTACTAAAGATCAATTTTCGGGCAATTTTTAGTCTTTGATCGTAATACCAACCCTGGCTTTTATGGATATCATAACGCTTGCCAATGCGAACTGCCCAGAAGAATAAAAATTTCTTAATCCCGGTCAGGTCCTTTCCTTTAGCAATAATACTATCGTAAACTTTTTCTAGTAATCTCGGTACCGTATTAAACACATGAGGTTTTATTTCTTTGATGAACTCCCCTATTTTGGCCAGATTTTCAACATAATAAATACTTACCCCGTTCAACTGAAAATTATAAACCATCATCCGCTCATAAACATGGCATAAAGGAAGAAAACTTAAAGCCCGATGTGTGTCATTCAGTGGTAACATTTTGCCTGTTGCCATTGAATTGCTAAGTAAATTTTTATGTGATAGCATTACTCCTTTGGGGCTTCCGGTTGTTCCGGATGTATAAATGATGGTCAATAAATCTTCAGTTTTTATACTGTCTTTTCGCTCCTGAAGCATTTGACTGAACTCATCCTTTTTTGCCTTTCCAAGCTCGGCTATTTCTTTCCAATTTTTTACACCTGCAATCTCATTAAAGGTATAAACCTGATCATCTAATTTTACTTTTTTAATGCTTGGCATAAGTTTATCCAATAACAACTTATCGGAAATAAAAATCATTCCGATTTCAGCATGCCTAAAGATAAATTCATGATCACTTTCACTTAAAGTTGGGTATATCGGAACATGAATTGCTCCTACCTGAGCCAGACTCATATCCACAAAATTCCATTCCGGACGATTTGTTGTTATGGTCCCAATTTTATCACCTTTTTTAACTCCAAGTGCCAGAAACCCCAAACTTAAAAGTTCAACCATTTCCAGATAATCCTTTGATGAATAGGTGTTCCAGTTAGCATCAACTTTTCTTGCGAAAGCGATCTCTTTACCTGCATAATTTACGCGATAAAGATCCAAAATATCAAAAATCCGTGTCATACTCATAATTTAAAATATCTATAAACTATTAACTAAATTTTCATCACAACAAAAAGATGTTAAGCAATTTGATCATACAGGCAACCAATATGACATTCGTTAATCCAGATTGGATATTATCAATTGAAGGCATTGCTAACTTTTAAATTTTATTATGTGCGAAAGTTAATCATATTAATTTGTATTCGATCCTACCTCAATAAAAAAATTCTTAAAGTTGACTAACCACGAAGCCAAGTCATAGGGTAATTGTCTGCTGCAGGCAGGATTCATCAACTTCATTTCAACTTATGTATGAAGTCGAATTTTTATTATTTTGCCTCTAGGTCAGTCTTTCAACTGATATTTTCCTAATTCAGGGAGAATACACGAAAACCCCGTAGCAGTACTTCGGAGAAATATTTTTATCAAAAATTATTTAAAAGTTCTATCTTAGAATTGCCGCTCTTTAGTTTTTTTTTATAATTTTGACAGATCAGAGTAGAAACTTTATTTTAAATTATGATGGATAGATATATTACCATCAAACCTTGGGAAACAAATGCTCCTTATCACCTTGAGTTGCTTGCCAATGATTTGGTTCAGGTTGCTGAAAAACAGCCAGATAAACCTGAATGGAAAGACTGGATTTGGTGTCATGATTCCATTAATTCAGGCTGGGTCCCAAAACATCTGATTGCGATCTTGAATAACAATACCGGTAAAGTTTTAGATAATTATTCGGCCAAAGAGTTGAGTATTGGCGCAGGGGAAGTCATTACCGGGATTCAAGAATATTGTGGCTGGGTGTGGAGTGTAAATGATGAGAGTGGAGAAAAAGGTTGGTTACCCGAAGAAATACTGCTTAAACTTTCTGCTTAACCCAAACTCCCCGGTTTTTCATTTTTCACTTTAACGGATAAAAGAGTTGCAATTAATGCAATAACCGATCCCATCAAAAAGGTAAATTCATAGGCTGTGGATGGACTAATTGAATCGTTCAATGAATTTAGATGAGTAAAAAATACAGCGAAGATTAATACCCCCATAAGCTTACCCATGCTTTTAGAAGTTGCCATCGCAGCCGATCCCATACCCGATTGATGTGCCGGAAGACTCTGCATTCCAACCAGAGAATTTACAGGATAATAAAGCCCCATCGAAATACCTAAAAGTACCATTGCTGTTACCAGTTGCCAAATTGCGGTTTGTGCATCCCATCTCGAAAACCAAAACATGGATGCAGCTAATAAAACATTAGCCAAAATTAAAATCTTTTTATGTTTCAATCGCTTTGAGATAGACTTGGCCAAAGGAGAAAGTATAAACATTATTAACGGTGCAACCATCATTAATAATCCCGAAATTTGAGGAGATACTAATTTTAGGTTTTCAAAGTAAAAAGGCCGTAAAAATCTAGATCCTACGTTCACTAAAAAGAACAGGAAAAACCCTATAGCTGTCAGGTTAAAAT
>PHDM01000078.1 GCA_002840985.1 Bacteroidetes bacterium HGW-Bacteroidetes-17 | reverse complement strand
ATTGTATCATTAATTTATTATGAATTTTATTCTGCAATTGGATTTTCTGCTTCTTTTTTATTATGCAATATAATCGGCATTTCATTTTATAAAGGATTTAAGACTTCTTCTGAGCCTTTACACCGCCACGCATTAATTATTGCGGCTATGGGATGGCTCACAATTGCAATGATGGGCGCTTTGCCATTTATGATTATTGCCTATATTACGCCGGAATCAGTTGCTCAGCAATTTGTTCCGGCCGGTGCAAATTATAATTCCAGTATTTTCTTCTTTAAAAATCCCTTGCATGCAATTTTTGAAAGCATGAGTGGTTTTACAACGACCGGTTTAAGCATGGCGGTTCATGAACCCTCCATTGGTAAAGGCTTGTTATTTTATCGCTCGTTTACACAATTATTGGGTGGAGCTGGTTTTATCGTTCTTACCTTAGCCTTATTGGGCCAATCAAGTGGGAAAGTTGCTTTTCTTTTATACGGTGCAGAATCTACAGGTGAAAGATTACGGCCAACTATAATCGAAACAGCACGTTCTATTTGGAAAATATATATTGGACTCACCCTTTTCAGTTTTATTTATCTTTTTATTGGTACGTATATTATTTTACCCGGATATAGTCTTACGGAAAATATTTTCGATTCTTTAAATCATGCCATGGCCGGTCAGTCAACCGGTGGATTTAGCACACTAGACGATAGTATAGCCGGTTATCAGTCAAAAGCAATGGATATGTTATACTTATTGCCCATGATATTGGGAGCTTTATCTTTACCATTTTACTTTAAAGTTTTACATGATAAACAATTCAGTCAGTTTTGGAAAAACCTGCAAACACGATCAATAATAATCACCTGTGTTTTTGGCAGCATCGTACTTTCTGTTATGTTATTGAAGTCGGGAGTAATATCTGAACCTTTTCGCATCGGGATTTTTCAATTTATTAGCGCTTTAACAACAACCGGGTGGCAAACTTCCGATGTTCATTTATGGGATAGCGCATCTGTTGTATTCATCGTCATGGCAGCAATGATTGTGGGAGGCGCAGCCGGAGCAACAGTAGGAGGTGTTAAAATTATCAGGGTATTGCTTCTGTTTAAAGGATTATTTTGGCATATAAACAGCTATTTTTACTCAGAGAATTCAATTAAAGTCGTCAAATTCAACAATAAACGATTGTTGCCCGATGAGATGAACAAAGAACTTGCAAGCGTGGCATCTTTTGTTTTCATTTATTTAATCTTTATCATGATTGGAACATTGATAACTTATTATAACATGACACCCGGATTTACGATCAAAGACGCATTATTTGAATCCGCATCAGCACAAGGCACTGTCGGGTTATCAAGTGGGATTACCAATCCTGAGATGTCTCCCACCCTTGAAATTACCTATATCATTCAAATGTGGGTAGGACGATTGGAGATAATTCCTGTCCTTGTTCTATTCAGAACAATCCTATTAGGAACGAATCCAAAAGTAATCTGAGTTCGATCTAAGCATTATTCATAAAACTGATTCAGTATGTCTGAAATTTAGCCTTTTGAGCTAATAAGACGTTAGGGTTATGAGTTATGGGTTATGAGTTATGAATGTGTATTGAATCTTAAGTCTTGAATCTTCAATCTCGTGTCTTGAATCTTGTGTCTTGAATCTTGTGCCTTGAATCTTGTGTCTTGTGCCTTGAATCTTGTGTCTTGTGTCTTGAATTTCGTGTCTTGAATCTTGTGTCTTTGAATCTCGTGTATAATATTAATTATCCTTTTCAACACAATATGAAAAAAGTATCTTTGTAATAATGTACTTATTTTTATCGATATGAGAATCAAGACAAAACTAAAACTCGGAATTGGTTTTTTGTTTATTTTAATTATTCTCTTGGCATTTTTTAGCATCGAGCAAATCAATTCATTGTCCTCCGCTTCCGAAAACATCATAAAAGATAACAAAGAAACCATCGCTTTTACGCGAAACATGTTAAAAGCATTATCAGAAATTGATAAAAATGAAGAAGCATTGGACATGTTTGAAAGTTATCTCATCAAGCAAAAATCAAATATAACTGAAATTGGAGAAGAAGAACTTACTGAAAAACTTTCTGCAAACTTCCAATTATTAAAAGAAAATGCAAATAATAAGATTGCTTTAGCTAATGCACAATCATTTCTGTTCGAAATTATGAACATTAACCTAAAAGCGATTGAATTGAAAAACAACATTGCAGCCGAAACGGCCAAAAGGTCAATTCTGTTAATCAGTATTTTAAGTTCTTTCTGTTTTATTATTGCACTTATCCTGTTTGTGAAACTTCCGGGAAATATCTCAAATCCCATTAAAGAATTAATTAAGAGTATCAAACATATTGCAGCAAATGATTACTCTCAAAGAGTAGATTTCGAAGGTCATAGTGAACTTGGGGAACTGGCTACATCATTCAATACCATGGCCAATAAACTGGATGAATTCAATAAAAGCAATATTGCAAAATTACTTGCCGAAAAAAAAATCACCGAAACACTGTTAAATAAAATACATTACCCCATTATTGGTTTTGATGAACACATGATAGTCACATTAATAAATGAGGAATTTTTAAAAATTTCGGGGCTTAATAATAAGGAAATTATCGGGACACCTATTCTTGAAATCGCATCTGAAAATGACTTGATCAGACAATTAATAATAATGGATCCGGTAAAAGAGCATAAATTATCAACCGAAGAAACTAATTTAAAAATCCACATCGACAGGCAAGGAAAAGATATTTATTTTGAAAAAGAAATACAGGAGATTGCATATACGACTATTAATCAGGAAGAAAAACATTTATTGGGATATGTTATTATTTTAAAGAACATAACAAAGTTCGTAGATCTTGATTTGGCAAAAACAAATTTTATTGCAACCGTTTCACATGAACTAAAAACACCTATTTCTGCAATTAAATTCAGTTTGGAATTACTTAAAAATGCAAAAACGGGAATGCTTAACGATGAACAGCTCGATTTAATTATGAGCTGTGAAGAAGATACAGACAGGTTACTGAAAATTATTTCTGAGTTACTCAATATTACCCAAATCGAAACAGGAAATATTCAATTGAATATTATGCCTTCCTATTTAAAAGATATTTTACAATATGCCATCAATACGAATAAATTTTTAGCCGATCAAAAAAACATTTCTTTTGATATTGTTTGTCCCGAAAATTTGCCGGAAGTACTTGCAGATAAAGAAAAAACGGCTTGGGTGATAACAAATTTAATTTCTAATGCCATTCGTTACTCGAATAAAAATTCTCAAATAGTGATTTCTATTTCAAATAACGGGAAGCAACAAATGGTCTCTGTTAAAGACAACGGACAGGGGATTGACATAAGATATAAGGATAAAATATTTGATCGTTATTTTAGGGTTCCAGGAACAAACAAAGAAGGAACAGGGCTTGGATTGGCAATAAGTAAGGAATTTATTGAAGCACAAGGCGGGCAAATATCGGTTGACAGCGAATTAGGCATTGGAAGCACATTTGCTATTTTATTAAATAACCTCAATTCGATCTAAGCATTTCTCATAAAACTGGTTCAATATGTCTAAAATTTAGCCTTTTGAGCTGATAAGACGTTAGATAATAGAACTTAGACTATGAGTTTCTTTTTTTTGTTCATACATCGTTGAACAGAAATATTTTTCTTTATATTGCATGCTTTCTTGAAATAAGGGCTTATGAGCATCACAATCAAAGAGGTTACTGACCAAAAACTCCTCAAAACTTTTATTCATGTGCCCGCAAAAATCCATCAGAACCACCTTAATTGGGTTCCCCCGATTTATATGGATGAATGGGAATTTTTCAATCCGAAAAAGAACAAGGCATTTACTTATTGTGATACCGTTTTAATTTTGGCTTATCGGGAAGATGAAGTTGTGGGACGGGTCATGGGGGTTATTAACCATAAGTATAACATGCTCCACAACGAAAAACATGTTCGCTTTGCTTTTATAGAAACCCGGGACGATCAGGAAGTTTTTCACACTTTAATCGAGCATATTTCGACCTGGGGCCGGACAAAAAATATGGAAAAATTAGTAGGTCCACTTGCTTTTACTGACAAGGATCCACAGGGTTTTTTAATCGAGGGATTTGATGCACCAACCGTGATTGCATCCAACTGTAATTATCCCTACATGGTTAATCTAACCGAAGCGGAAGGGTTTGTTAAAAAAGTTGATTTGGTGGTTTATCAAATCGGAATCCCTAATGAAGAACCACCCGTCTATAAAAAAATTTATGAGCGTTTTCAATCCCAAACAAACGATTTAAAAGTTTTGGAGTTTAGCTCACGGCGATTGGTTAAGCCTTACATCTATCCGGTATTAAATCTGGTAAACCAAACTTTCGTTAATATCTACGGCTTTTGGCCCTTTACAGAAAAAGAAATGGATGATTTCGCCAACCGATATCTTTATTTGATCAATCCAAGGTTTATTAAACTTGTCGTGAATGGAAACAATAATGTAGTTGCCTTCGTAATTGGGATGTCGGATATTAGTAAAGGAATCCAAAAAGCAAAAGGTAATCTATTGCCATTTGGATTTATCCATATCCTCAGGGCCGGTAAAAAGAGCAAACAATTGAATCTGTTGCTTGGCGCAATCCATCCCGATTATCAAGGCAAAGGGCTGGATGTAATCATGGGAATAAAGATGCTTGAATCAGCCAGAAGGGCTGGAAAAACAACCATCGACTCTCACCTCGAACTGGAATACAACCATAAAGTAAGGGCCGAAATGGAACGGGTTGGAGGCAAAGTATATAAAAGATTCAGAATTTTTGAAAAAAGCATATAATCCAAAACATCCACTTCCTCATACTCATTGATGAAATACAAGTAGCTACATTGCTTTTTTCTTCAGCTTTTTAGTATAATAAAATGAAAGCCCGATTGAGATTAAAGCCAGAAATAGCATAGCAAGTACGCGATATATCAACTCAATTCTTGCCAGATCGACTATAAATAAGTAAAATGCTGCAGCGATCATACTCCCTAATGCCAAATAACGATATTTCACATTTTTAAGAAGTATACTCAATGCGAAATAAACAACTGCAGCCACAGTCCAAGACAGTGCGATATACTTATTAGAAATCAGATGATACAATGTATATAAAACCATTAAAAAAGCCGTAATTAAGTAGAAATTCCTTATCAGCTCCGTTCGGATAGTTAAGAGCTCCTTTTTCCAGTTTAATATTCTTGCTGTAGCAAGCGCAACGATTGAAAATGATATATTCATCCAGTGATCAATTGGGGAAGAATTCAGATAGCCCATCAATAAGATGAAAAAAAGCAGACTATTCATAACCACGATAAACTTACTTCGAAACCAAATAGCCATGGATACAACCAACAAGCTTTGGATTGCCAGCAAAAAGTATGCTCTCGGGAAATCATAAATTCCATAAAATGTGACACTCAGCGTAACAAATCCAAAAAGAGCATAAAGTGCCGCCATTATTCTCCATTTTGATTTAACCTGAAGAATGAATGAGTAAGCCAGACAGAATAACGCGATGGATCCTGTTAATGGAACATAACCATCATTAAAAAATGAGAATATAAAAAGTGTGGTAACGAATGTAAATCCAATACCATTAAAGATCACTGATCCAACAATTCCAACATCACTATATTGTTCCTCTCTTGCAGGCATTAGCGCGATTAACGAGAATATGGCTGCAATCAGGAATAAATAGATAAAACCGAATTGATGATTAGGAATAATCTGCAATTGATGTCCCATGATCGGATTATTGAACATCCAAATAAGATTGATGAAATAAGCCATAAAAATGGCCAGATAGAGCAATCGGATCCACCCAAATCTGTATAAAATTACAATTCCGGCAATCGCCAGCAAACTAGCCATTGGAAGCATCAGATGGGTTGAATCACTCAATATGGCAGTAACCGTAATCATCCCAAAACTGATGCCCGTTAGTGCAGCATATTTTTTTCGAATAGAAATGAACATGGAGATAACAGTAATTATAAACAAAAGAGAGAATCCAATTTCCTGATTAGCAATGATTGGATTGGAAGTAAAGTAATGCAGCTTCAAGGTTACAATAAAGGCTAATATATAGGCATTCAGGTTAAAGATATTTGCCATATAGGTGTTCGACAATCTTAAAAAATGAGCCAGAAAAAAAATACCTGTTACTGAAACAAAGCCAATTATAGGTGATAAAATTCCATATCCGTTTTCTTGCAAAAACTGAACAAGAAAGATCATCCCAAAAAATAATACAATATTCCCAAGCCAGGCTAATCCATATTCTCCGATATGTGACTCTAATTGAGCATTTCCCTTGCCCAGGAAATTTAAACTTAAGCCATCAAATTCGTCATCTTCGGCATGAACATGTTGATGTATTGACCCTGACTCCAATCTAACAAGTCTTTGATCAAAATCATTTAGCCTTTTTAATAATTCGTGATAGTTTGGATTACTTGATAGATCGGTTTTAGCTTTCATAGTACTTCTTTTTATTGGTTAATAGGAATCAGGTTTTATCCTTGCTTCCATAATTTTATAAAGAAGGGCAGTAATTGATTTATTCATCATGTATTTTCTTCCATGGAGGTAATAACCATAAAAGAAAAGCGAGTATAAAAAATGGGATAATAACCCATGTAATAGACATTAGTAATCCTTCTGAACCTATCAGGTTTAGTTTATAATCGGTAAATCCATAAAAGCTTTTAGAGAAAAGCTGGCCTCCAATCACTACGTTCCAGCGCATAAAAAACACCCCAAACAACACCAATAAACTACTGGCTAAATAGATAAGCCGTCTTGTTTTTTCCTTTGGTTTATAAACTTGCAAAGTACCCAGCGAAACAAGAGGAATAATGGTGCCTAAGAATAGCTGGAAAATAAAGAAAGTAATAAATAATTTTCCATGAACCAGCAATTCCAGAATTTCAAATGATTCCTCTGCTTCATAAATTCGGTGTATTTGATCTAATCCTTCCAGGGTAAAATCAAGAATCAAAATATAAAATAAATATTTGGCGATGGTATCTAAGGCAAGCATATCAATCTTTTGCTTTCGGAGAAATGAAACGGCCATATAAATAAACATTACAAGCGCAATTCCTGAAACCATGGCTGAAAACAAAAAGATAACCGGCATTAAAACAGTTGACCACCAAGGGTTTGCTTTGACCGATCCGAAAATAAAGCCGACATATCCGTGAAGGATGAAAGCTGAGGGAATTCCAACCAGGGTTATGATGTAACCAAGTTTATCATCCCATTTGATGGTCTTTGGAGACAAATCAGTAACTCCCAGAGTTAAAATTTTGTAAAGTATTCCTTTAAATCCTTTGGTGGTTCTCGACCATAAAACGATATCTCTCCGATAATCAAACCATATTTCCAAAAGCAAAACAACCATTAAATACCACAAATACACAAACCCAAATATGGCCATTGCTGAACCTCCTTGTGGAGTGGTCATAATTTCATAAGCCCGTTCGGGATGACCCAAATGGCTTACCAGCGGTAAGGTGGCCACCAACAGAAAAGATAAGGCTGTCAGGAGTGCTAAATGGTAAGTTGGCTTGAGGACTTTGACATTAAATACACGTTCAAGCGATGCCAGAATAAAAGCACCTGCTACAAGACCTGTTATGTAAGGATAAAGTACGATGAGTAAGCCCCATTGCAGATCAATTTCATTAGGATAAATATATCCATGAACCTGTGAAAGCATTTCGTAAAGATGCTGATAGTGCTGTTCCATATTATCCTACCTCTTGACTTAATTCATTATAATATAATTTACTTCCTGTATTGAGATGCGGTTTTAATACCAGGCAATTATGTTCCTTAAGGAATTTAACGAGTGGTCCATTTTTATCATTTAAGTCACCCAATATCCTGGCCTGTGTTGGACACACCTCAATACATGCCGTGGTTTTCCCCTTTGATATACGGTGATAGCATAAGGTACATTTATCAACCACATTTTTCTCTGGATGAATATACCGACAGCCATAAGGGCAAGCTTGTACACAATACCTGCAACCTATACAATAGGTTTCATCGACCAATACAACACCATCCGGAGTTTCATAAGTGGCACCAACCGGACAAACCTGTACGCATGGTGATTTTGAACAATGGTTACACATTTTGGGAACAAAAAAAGATTTAAAAATATCTTCTTCGGCCACAGGTTGTTTAAAACCATCCATTCCTCCATTCGGTGACTCAACTTTTACAGTTCCATCATTCAGTATCGTATACTGTTCAATCCAGGTACGAAAATAAAAGGGTTCACGAGGGACATTGTTTTCAGTTTTACACGCATTGGCACATCTGCCACAGCCAATACACTTGGAAATATCAATGGCATAACCCCACCAGGGTTTGGTAGGATCTTCAGGTTTATCCATCGCAAAAAGGACTGCATTAAATGGATTAATCAAACTAGTAGCCAACAGCCCACCTGCTGCAACAGCAGCTGATTTAATAAACCTACGTCTGGATTGTTCTTTGTTGCTTATTCCCATGGGTTGTGCGGATTATGACATTCAATACACTTATTATCTATATTATGCTCGTCCAGATTTATTTGTGCAATTTTATCTTTTCGGGTAGGATTAAAACTATGACAAAGGCCACAAAACACCCTTTCATCGGGTTTAACAATATTAGTTGTTTCCGGGTTTTCATAATGGATCATTCCAGCACCATGGCATGATTCACAAGATAAATTTGCATGCATACCAGAACTCAACTCTTCTGCTTTATCATCATGGCACTCAGTACACGCATCTTTGCCTGCATATTGCATAACTTTCTCTTTGTTTTCTTCAACAGAATAGAATCGATAATGACCTTGATCACCAAATGAAACCGGAACAAGAAAATATCTGGCAACAAGAAAAAGTGTGATGAAAATTGCAAAAAGAGGGATTAGTGTTTTTAATTGAGGAGGCATATTTTCAGATTTTACAGTGAAATAATATCTAAATATCCTACAGAAATAATAGTATTTAATATTTTACATATATGATATAAAACAGGTTTTTACTATATGGATTATTTCTAAATAATTAAAATCAGGGAAGATGTCAATATTAAAAGGCAATGGGAGTAATTATAAGTAATTTATTAGAATTTAATTTAATAGCGTATTTTGATAATTAATTGAAACTAGGAACTGGCCTGATTCTATTTATTGTCGTCCTTTTTGGTCACAACTAAAAAGATGTCTTCACTATCTCTCTTCATTAAATATTGTTCCCGGCCAAATTTTTCGATGGCCGCACTATCATGAAGCAAGTCATCAATGGTTTGAAGATCCCTCTTGATTTCACTTTTGTAAAATTCTTTTTGTCGTCTGGCGTCGTTTAATGTTTTATTGCTTTTAAAACGTGAAATGAGATTATTATTATCGAAGAAAAATATCCATACCAAAAAAAGAACTCCAGCATAAAAATACTTATTGTTAATTCTGTTGAATATTTTGCGAAACATATGGTAAAAAATTAAACTACAAAGCTATACTGAAAAATGGAGGAATGAAAATTTTTAAAATATTATTTAAATGAATCTGATAAGGATCATTTCAGAGTCCGATTTGATCACTAATTGTTTTCATCGCTTCAAGGCTCAATTCGGCAAATTCATCCAAAGGAATTCCGATCAACTCACATTCCATAATGTTCTCTCGGCTTACAGAAGCTGCAAAAGCAGCTTGTTTCATTCGTTTTGTGATTGATTTTGGCTTAACACCGGCTATTTTTTGATCAGGATATACCATGGTGGTTGCTGTAATCATTCCCGTAATCGTTTCACCACAGGCGAGTGCATGTTGAAATTCGGTTGTTCTCGGAAGTCCGCTTGCAGCTTCATTATGCATTTTGATGGCATCAACAATATCGGCATCAACGCCAAGCTCGGTCAGGATTCGTGCAGTTACCAGTCCGTGAATTTTTGAATCTCCTTTCACTTTTTCGACATCCAGATCATGTAAAAGACCAGCCAGGGCCCAGCTATCTTCATCACGTCCAAGCCTTTTTGCCAAGGCGCGCAAAACAACCTCCGATGCAAGGCAGTGATTAATCATCCGTGGATTTTCGATGTATTCGTGAAGGAGTTTAAGGGCAGTTTCTCGATTCATATTGTAAAGTTTTTATCACC
Organism: Bacteroidetes bacterium HGW-Bacteroidetes-17; assembly: GCA_002840985.1. Classification (GTDB taxonomy): domain Bacteria; phylum Bacteroidota; class Bacteroidia; order Bacteroidales. Next base: position 6,495 of record PHDM01000078.1, on the reverse strand, counting down.
CCCTCTTAATCTCCCCCAATGGGGGTGAAAATTCGCTTTAGCGAATTGAGAGGGCATATTATTTTTATTTAATTCAAACTAATTAACTAATAAACAAATTTATAATTCTACAAATTAGCACATTTTCAAATCATCAAATTTTCAAATTGCCAATTAATGCACATCCAACGCATGCAACATAAATATCAGATGTTGCAATGTGCTTGTAATTTCATTCATATACTCCACCACGGCTTTTACACTGCCCGGAATAGCGTAAACCAAAGTTTCGTTCATCACACCGGCCACTCCCCTGCTTAAAATTGCATTTGGTTTTTCCTGTCCGTATTTCATCCTGATTAATTCCATGATACCCGGAATTTCCATATCAAGATAAGATTTTACAACTTCCGGTGTAAAATCCTTTGGCCCGATTCCTGTTCCTCCGGTGGTAAAAACAATGTCAACTTTTTTTGAACATGCATCATCCAATAATGCAGCCAGTTTTTTCGGATCATCCGGTATTAATATATTTTCAATCTCACATCTCCAATTTATTTTCTGAAAATATGCTTCCACTAAATCGGTTATTCTTGGTCCACTTCTATCTTCATATTCTCCTGAACTTGCACGGTCGCTTAAAGTAATCACCCTGATTTTAAAAACTTTTGGAATGTATTCGAATTCTATTCCTGCCTTTAATTCGCCACCTCTTAAAACCCGGACAAAAATGCCTTCTTTTGGCATCACACAATTGCCTACTTCCCGAAAAATAGCACAATTATCGCCGTGACATTTTTTGCCAATCTGGGTTACTTCAAGTTCGAGACTTTCATTAACGAATCGATCAAAAGGTTTGGCATGGAATAGCTCCATTCCTTTGGTTGTGATGTTTTCTGCAAACTCGCCGAATTTTATTTTACGCCCCGCCTTTTCCTCAAATTTACCGATACTTTCCTGAGCCAGCATACTCACCTGCCGATGCCAACTACCGGCATGGGCATCCGTTCGAACCCCTTTTTCATCCAGTATAATTTCAGGTACGGCATGTTTAACGACGCCCTTTTTCTCTGAAATATTAACGGATAATACTTCAATCTTCTGATCCTTCATATTCATTATTTTTTACTGCAGATATTCCGGCTAAAAAGCCTGTTGAAAATGCAATTTGCAAATTATAACCACCTGTATCTGCATCAAGGTTCATCAATTCACCGGCAAAGTAAAGCCTTTTTATTATTTTTGATTCCATCGTATTTGGATCAATTTCATTGAGCACTACACCACCACTCGTAATTATCGCTTCTTCGAAATCACCAAGATCCTTAATGGTCAGGCTAAAGTCCTTTAATTGCAAAATTAGTTTTTCTATTTCTGAATTTTGAAATGAAGCTACCAATTTTGTTGGAGATAGTTTTAAAATGATGATAAAAGAAGCTATCAATTTTACAGGCAATAATTTCCGTAATAAACCTATTAACTGAAGATGGGGATTGGCCTCTAATTCGCGTTGAATTCGATTTTGCAATTTTATGGTACTAAGTGCAGGTTTTAAATCGATCGAAAACCTGAGCTTTGTTTTATTGGAGAGTAGCTCACCAACTTCTCTGCTTAACGACAAAATAATCGGACCGGAAATTTGGTGTTTCAAAAATTGAAGGTCCCCAAATTTTTCAGCAATCATTTTTTGATTGTGATATACACTTACTTTGATATTTTTGAGCAACAGGCCATTCAATTCAGGTGAGATTTTATCCTGCAGATTCAATGGAACCAAAGCAGGATGAATCGTAGTAATGTTATGTCCGGCTGCTTTAGCCAATTTATAACCATCACCTGTTGAACCGGTTGCAGGATAGGAAGAGCCACCTGTACATAAAATTACAGACTTGGAAGTAAAGGCTGTTCCATTTTGTATTTTAACACCTATCACCTGATTGTTTTCAATAATCAATTCATTCACACGTGCATCATTTTGTGTTTTCACCCCCGATTTCTGCAACCATTTTGTTAATCCGTCAACAACATCCTGTGCTTTTTCAGATTGTGGAAAAACGCGTTTTCCTCGTTCAATTTTAGTTTTAACATTGATTGAATGAAAAAAGCTGATCAATTCGTTGGCGAACATTTTCGAGAACGCTGGTCGTAAAAAATCGGCTTCATTGCCAACATGGCTCAGAAATTCATCGATGGAACTGAGGTTGGTTAAATTGCATCGTCCTTTACCTGTAATCCGCAATTTACGCCCGGGTCGAAACATTTTTTCGAGAAGCAAAACTTTGGCACCAAGCCTGGCAGCAATTCCTGCAGCCATCATTCCAGAAGCACCTGCCCCAATCACGATCACATCAAAATTATCCATTATCTGGAAAGGTCTGTTTTTGTTTTTTCGATCAATTTAATATTGCCAATCATCATTTCTTTATCCACCGCCTTACACATATCATAGATCGTTAACAGAGCCACACTCACACCCATTAAGGCTTCCATCTCGACTCCTGTCTGACCGATACATTTTGCCATAGCTTCTACTTCCACACCATCATCCATCAGGTTGGTTTTTACCTCCACTTTTGAAAGTGGCAATAGGTGGCATAATGGGATAAGTTCGCTATTTTTTTTTGCTCCCTGAATGCCTGCAATTTCGGCAACGGTCAATACATCGCCCTTTTTCATTTTATTCTCACGAATCAGAGCAATAGTTTGAGAGTTGAGTTTTATAAAACCTTTGGCACGAGCCTCCCTGATTTGATCAGGTTTATGGCTGACATCCACCATTCTGGCTTTGCCTTCGTCATCGATATGTGTAAAATTGCCCATTTTAAATGATTATTTTCGAATGAATATTTTTGAATGTTTATTTTTAATCAAATTTTTACGGAACAAGGTTTTTATTTTCGATTTATTTCTAAAACAATAATCAATCAAAAATAATCATTTCATCATCCTCCGATATTATAAAAATCACCACTCATATTGCAGGTGCCTGCTTTAGGCTTATTCCCCAGAGCTTGCTTAAATGCTTCCTCAACACCTAATTCCCGGACATTGTACATCAGATCACTGAATAAACAAGGTTTGATATTTCCATTTGCAGTCAATCGTAATCGATTGCAGGTACTACAATTTCCGCCATCACCCCCTTCTACCACCGAAAATTCTCCGGTTTTCAAATTCATTTGATGAATGAACCGAACCTGCAAATCATTCTCTTTACAATATTTAGCAACCTCCTGTGCATCCTCTTCGTCGGAAGATTTCCAGACAACACAATTTATTTTTATGGGATATAAACCAGCTTTCTTTGCAGCTTCAATTCCTTTAAAAACCTGTTCAACATCACCTCCTCGGGTTACTTTCTTAAATTTTTGCGGATTTAAAGTATCAAGACTGATGTTTACTCTTTGTAAGCCTGCTTTTTTCAAATCATTTGCGAATTTTTCAAGCAGAATCCCATTGGTTGTCATCGATAAGTCCTTTACTCCTTCCAGATTCCAAATTATTGAAATTAAATCAATAATCCCTTTACGAACCAAAGGCTCTCCACCTGTAATCCGAACCTTATCAATCCCGTATTCTACCCCGGTTTTTACAACCTCAACAATTTCATCAAAGGTTAAGACGTCCTTATGGTTTAATAATTCAATACCTTCCTCAGGCATACAATAAGTACATCGTAAATTGCAACGATCGGTAACAGAAATACGCAGGTAATTTATATTTCGCTTATAATTGTCTAACATCCACTAATTCTCCCTCTTTCAGTTCGGAAATTCCTACCGGAATTGAAATAATCCCAAATGCATCACTCAGCGCATTTATATGTGCCGAACCATGATAATCGATTGGCCAAACTTTGGCATCTTCAACCTTTATTGGGATAAATGATTTTCTGCTTGATTTTTTTCTTGTATAATCCATTCCCATTGGAATACGAATTAATGCCGGCTCGTATGAATGCCCCATTAATCGATAGATTAATGGTTTGGCCAACAGTTCGAAAATATTAAATGAAGAAACCGGATTGCCCGGAAGACCAAAAACAAACTTATCTTTCAAAACGCCAAAAACTGTTGGTTTACCGGGTTGAATTGCAATCGTTTTAAATTTAATGTCAACCCCAAGTTGATTAAGAATCTTTGGAATAAAATCAAAATCACCCATCGAAACCCCGCCTGAGAGTAAAATAACATCTGATTCGTTCATTGCTTTCGAAATAATTCGTGAGGTTGATTCTTCATTATCTCTGGCAATTCCAAAATAATAAGGAGTTACATTCATTTTTAGTAATTGCCCTATCAATTGATAAGCATTGCTGTTTCTGATTTGCGACAATTTTGGCTTATCCTGTGGTTCAACTAATTCATCACCCGTTGAAATAACACCTACCCTGATTTTTTTAAAAACCCGGGGCTCGGTCAATCCCACTGTGGCAGCTACTGCAAAATGTTGAGGTTTGATGATGGTTCCTTTTTTTAGTACCAAATCACCTTCTTTAACATCGTGGGCAAATTCAACAAAATTACTTTTGGTTTGTTTGCCTGTAAACCGAATAAAGCCTTCAGAAACCTCTTCCGTTTCTTCAACTTTTAAAACACAATCAGCACCTTCGGGCATCATAGCGCCGGTCATTATTTTAGCGCATTGTTTTGGTCCAACAATTTTACTTGGCGGTTTTCCTGCTGAAATTACCTCCAATACTTCCAATTCTTCAAAAATATCTTCCTCACGACAAGCATAACCATCCATGGCCGACTTATTGAAAGGAGGAAGGTTAATATCAGAAAAAACATCTTGAGCTAACACCCGATTCAAAGATTTGTCGAGTGGGACATTTTCAGAATTGACTTCATAAAATACAGCATTTTGGACAATAGTCAATGCTTCTTCAAAAGTGATCATAAGTAAAATATTAGATAACAAAAATACTAATCAATATTGATATAGAATGGAATTGTTTAGAAAAACATATCGAATTTACCGCATGAATGTAAATCGTGTTCGCGTGTTAATGCGTTTACGTGTTAATGTGTTTGTGTTGAGGTGTTAATAAGTTTCATTGCTCCATTGTTCGATTGTTTCATTGTTAAAAGATATGCTTTACCATCGTATTACCATTGTATTACAACGTACTACCAATGTGTATCCATTGAATGACCATCCCCTGTTTTGAGCAATGCATGATCCCAAATACAATTTTAGCGGATCAATGTAGTGCACAAACAGGAAGAATAAATAAATTTGGAATAATCGTGGTTATGAATCCCCAAAGTCCCGAGAATTCGGGAGAAACTAAATCCGCAGCAGAGCTGTGGGCTACTAACCTTCGACTTCGTCGGGATTCCAGCCTGTCTAAAGGCTGCAGTCAGATTCGCTTACTCCTGAAGATTGAGTCTCACAAATAAACCAAATCCCGGAGTCATACTCTGATCCGGGTTTAGTTTAAATATTTTAAAATGAAAGGGATTAAAGTAAGGCTTCTAATTTGTTGACGATAACTTGTTTCGGAACGGCACCAACTTGTTTATCCACAATTTCTCCATTTTTAAAGAAAAGAATGGTTGGAATATTTCTGATCCCGAATTTGGCTGAAACACCAGGGTTATTATCAACATCGACTTTTCCAACAACGGCTTTGCCTTCATATTCTTTACCAACTTCTTCTACAATTGGGCCAACCATTCTACATGGTCCACACCAAACTGCCCAAAAATCAATGATAACAGGTTTGTCAGATTTTAATACAATTTCTTCAAAATTCGCATCTGTAATTTCTAATGCCATAATTCAAATTTTTAATATAAATGATTCACAAAATTACTATTTATTTAAAATAGAAGCTGTTTTTTTTAATTTAATTTATAATTAATTCCACCTTCGAGTTCCAGTGCTTTTAAGAAACCAGAGGGTTCAACTTTTGCAGTTCTTGCTTTTAATTCTATCGTTTTATTTTCATCCCGATCATACAGTTTAATTCGGATAGGAATATTTCCCTTATGTTCAACAATAAGCGATTTCAGTTTAGCGATACTTTCTTTATCAACTTTGGCACTATCAAGTAACACTGTAATCTCTCGTGTGTTATTTTGCATGGCTTCTGCCAACAAACTAATGCTTGTAATTTTTATTTCCAGATGATTTTCGAGGTTGTATCGGTTCTGAATTCTGGCTTTAATCAATAAATAATTTCCTTCAACCAAAAAATGCCTGAATTTCAAATAATCCTCCGAAAACAAGGCCATTTGAATGGTGTCTTCAAAATCTTCCAGCTGGAAAGTTCCAAAGGGCTGTCCACCTTTTGTAAACCTTGAGGTTGCAGAAGTAACCATCCCAGCCAGCGTTATATTTCGATTTTTATACGATTTCAGATTTTCCAATAAATCACCAATGCTTACATCACAAAAATGTTTGATTTCATTTTTATAATCATCCAAAGGATGACCCGACATATAAAAGCCTGTTACTTCCCTCTCATGTTTTAACTGTTGAATTTTACTCCATGGTTCACATTCGGGC
>PHDM01000077.1 GCA_002840985.1 Bacteroidetes bacterium HGW-Bacteroidetes-17 | reverse complement strand
GTATGGTTTTAATGATTTTTACCCCTTCGTCCTGAAGTTTGTTTGTCCAGTAAATATTTGCTTCCTCATCAAAACGAGCCTGAAGCTCCATGAATACAGTTACATATTTCCCGTTACGGGCAGCATTGATCAAGGCATTCATCACTTTCGAATCGCGGGCAGCCCGGTAGAAGGTCATTTTTATGGATCGAACTTTTGGATCAATGGAAGCTTCCCGCAACCACTCCAGAATATATTGAAATGAATGATACGGAAAATGCAGCATGATGTCTTTCTTCAGAATAGAATCAAACATACTTACGTTCGAAGGCATATCAGGATGAGGAACAGGGGGCATTTCAGGGTACCTCAAACTTTGAGAACCCAAACGAGGAAACTCCATGAAATCCTTCATGTTATGATATCTTCCACCGGCTCTCATCGTATCACGTTTGGTAATATTAAATTTCTTAACAAGCAGCTTTAAAAGTTCATCAGGAATTTGTTTATCGTAAACAAAGCGGACAGGTTCACCTTTCAATCTTCGTTTTACACTTTCCGACATGATTTCCATGAAACTTTTCGATACATCATCATCCATTTCAATTTCGGCGTCACGTGTAAATTTAATGGTATAAGCTTCAAATTTTTCATATCCAAATACCGAAAAAACTTCGTTCAAACAATAACGAATTACATCATCCAGCATAATCAGATAGTAATTATTATTTTCGGATGGCAATTCCAGAAAACGCGGAACCTGGCCAATAGGTACCTGGACCAGTGCATACTCTGCTTCCATTTCCTCGGCATGCAAATAAACCCCGAGGTAAAACGAATCATCTTTTAAACTGGCCAACGTTTTCACATTTCGCAGCATGAGCGGAAACAAATAGGGTCGTACGTGCTCTCGAAAATAGGTCCGGACAAATTCGCCTTGTTCATTGTTCAGCTTATTTTCATCCAATAAATAAATATGATTTTTAGCCAAATCATTCACCACTTTTTGATGGGCCGCAGTGAATCTTTTTTCCTGATCGTTTACATTTTTGATGATTTGTTCAAGCACCAACCCTGTTGATTTGCCTACTATTTCATGGTCGGTTTCGTATTTCAATAATCTTTTAAGCGTTGCAACTCGTACCCTGAAAAATTCATCTCGGTTATTCGAATAAATTCCCAAGAACCTGGCCCTTTCGAGCAAAGGGGTTGTATTATCCATTGCCTCTTGCAATACCCTTTCATTGAAGTGAAGCCAACTTATTTCTCTATTGATATAAATTTCAGGATCTTTCGGCATGGCAATTATGGATTAATGTTTTAACATTTTAGGAACAATAACAAAGTTAGTGATTTTAGATGCAAGATGAAGCTCTTCCCATTTATCCGTATCAAAAGAGATGGAAACAGTTCCTGTCGTTGCTAATGCATCAATGGATTTATCCATGAATTTATTGGCAAAATGGGTGAAAGTTGGGTTATGCCCGATCAGCATTACTGAGCTGACTTCATTAGGCAAGCCGTATAGCAATTCCATTAAATAGGCAGCACCCTGATCGTAAATATCGGTTTCGACCCTGATATCAGCTTCAGGATAATGAAGCTGATGTGCCAAAATTTTTGCCGTTTCAAAAGCTCGGGTTGCTGAACTGGAAACGATGAGATCGGGTTTAATATTTTTCTCTGCTAAGAATTTTGCAACCTTCTTGGTTCTTTCTATACCTTCGGCTAAAAGGGTTCGGTCGTGATCTCTTACCGATGGATTGTCCCACGCCGATTTTCCGTGCCTGATGATATACAGTGTTTTCATGGGGTAAAGATATAAAAAACACATTTACTCCGTTACTTCTGAAAATCAAAGTCAATATCCTCAGGTTACTCATACCTCAACACCTCCACCGGGTTTCTTCGGGCGGCTGAAAATGCCTGGAAAATAATTGTCGCAATGGCCAATAAATAGGATAATAAGGCAGCCAGTACAAATATCCACCACGAAATATTGATCCGTGTGGCAAAACCCGACAGCCAATCGTTCATAAAATACCAGGCCAATGGCCAGGCAACTATATTTGCAACCAAAACCAGTTTTGTAAAGTTCCAGGTCATTTTTGCCACAATAAGATTTATGGACGCTCCCATGGCTTTTCGGATGGCAATTTCTTTCATTCGTTCCTGAGTTGCATAAGAAGCCAAACCATATAATCCCATTGCAGTAACCAACAAAATAAGTACTGTAAGTATCGACATTAACTGACGGGTTTGTGCCTCTTGTTTGTAATAGGTTTTGTAACGTTCTGCAAAAAAGTAATATTCAAAAGGGGTATTTCGCTCCCAGGTATGATTATCCCAGGCTTTCTCTATTTCTAAAATAGGAGGCTCTGCTCCTGCTTTAATCCTAATAGCCAAATTCTGTGTCCTCATCCTAAAATGTCCACCAGCCATACAAATAATCAAAGGATTGATTTCTTCTTGAAGGGTTTGAAAATGATAATCTTCAATAATGCCAATTACATGATAATCCCTACGGCCTGCATTCAATTTACGATTTAAAGTATCGCCCCAGTTTAAAAATTCGGCAGCCTTTTGATTAATCACAACTGCACTTGAATCAGTTAAAAAGTCCTTGCTAAAGTATCGACCCGCATGAAGACCGATTTTCATGGTTTTCAAAAAATCTTCATCCGTTACATGAACAGTTAACAAAGTGGTTTCTTTACCTTCAGGGGTCCACTGTTGTGATACTCCTGCACCACGACTTGGCATTCGGCTTGTAAAACTTGCACTTTCAATAGCAGGTATTTTCTTTAATTCGGCTTTAAAAAGATCGGGATTTTTGATGCTTGCTGCCATTGTAACCACCATGATATTATCTTTATTAAAACCAAGCTTTTTGGTATATAAAAGATCTGTTTGCTTAACGACAACGATCAAACTTATGATTAAAGCAATGGATATGGTGAATTGAAGCAGTACCAAAGCATTCCGCAAATTTAACCCTTTCCCTTTTTTGCTGATATTGCCTTTTAAAACTTTTACCGGAATATAAGATGAGAGGATAAAAGCTGGATACAATCCCGACACAAACCCGATGATCAAACCCAAAGCCAATAAAGCCGGAAGTACTAAAAAATTATCGAAATAATGAATGTTAAGCTTGGCATCAATAAAATGTGATAAAAAAGGTAAAACTGCCTCAACGATTCCCATCCCAATGATCAATGCCAGGAAGCTCATTAGAATTGATTCGCGGGTAAACTGTCCTATCAGGATTGAACGATAAGCTCCCACCACTTTTCTGATCCCTACTTCTTTAGCCCTTTGAGCTGCTTTCGCAGTACTTAAATTCATGTAATTAATACTTGCAATCACCAGCAAGAATACAGCAACAATCCCAAAACCGACTAGGTAAATTCCGTTTCCCCATAATTTTAGGTAAACATCCCGCATCGAGAACAGGTGATATTCCCAGCGGTTCCCTTCGGCAAGCCAACTTTCAAAATCCTTACCCCTCATGCTCTGTATCTTGCTTTTTAATAAATCAGGGAATTTTTTTTCCAACTGGATTGGATCGGCACCTTCCCTTATAACCAGAAAGTTATAGAAATTATTATTTTGCCATCCGGGATCATTATAGTATCCATCCCAAATATATATTGAAACGATCATATTAAACCCGAAACTCACATTTTCAGGTAGATCTTTGATGATGCCCGTAACTTTAAAATTCTCATCCATGAGGTTTAGCGTTTCGCCAAATGCATTTTTTTCTCCAAAATATTTTTTAGCTGTACTTTCTGTTAATACAATAGAATATGGCTCTATCAAAGCTTTTTGGGGATCACCTGCAATAAACTCATGTGTAAATACTTTGAAAAAAGAGGAATCGGCAGCTGCGATACTTCTCTCATTAAAATAAGTATCTCCAATCCTTACATATTGCGATATGCCAAAAATGGTCTGAGTTGCATTTTCAACTTCAGGATAAGTACTTTTAACTGTTTCGACAAAGGTTGCTGTTGTTGATTCCTGATTTTCTATAAAATAATCTGCAAAATTAATGGTAACCGTAGCCATGTATATCCGGTCTTTGTTTTTATGGACAGAGTCATAGCTTAACTCATAATTGACATAAACAACCGTCAATACAAAACAAGCCAAGCCAATGGCCAAGCCCATTACATTGATGATGGAAAAAGCCGGTTTTTTATAAAAATTCCGGAGTGCTATTTTTAAACTGTTACTGATCATTTTTTCAAATTTAAGGTTTTCGCTGACATCATAGGCGAATGGTATGCCATGATTTTTATTTCGTTAATTAATAGCATTTTAACACCGAGAAAACAATGAAACCATCATACAACTGTTCGTTTTGAGGCAAGGCGTTGTTCGGTATAAGACAAATTACCTTATATTTGAAAAAAATCCTTTTGATGAATAAATACGAAGGAAATATTTTAATCATTGATGACGATCCGGATGTATTGGATTCGGCTAAAATGTTTTTGGATGAATACTTTACCAGGATTGAGATCATTCAATCGCCCCGGCAAATTCACGAAATTTTAAAAAAGCAAGCGATTGATGTTGTCCTGCTAGACATGAATTTTCAAAAAGGAGCCAACGATGGGAAGGAAGGAAAATACTGGCTAAGTTATATTCAAGAACTATGCCCGGAAACAGTCATTATCTTAATGACTGCTTTTGGAGATATTAGTTTAGCTGTAGAAGTCATGAAATTGGGAGCATTTGATTTCATTCAAAAACCCTGGAATAATTCGAAATTATTGGCTACTGTTTCAGCTGCTCACAAACATCGCAAATCCAGAACAGAACTCTCCAAATCAAGAGCCACCAATAAAGCATTAAATGAGGATATTGGACGAAAGCATATAGAGATGATCGGTAAGTCTGCACCCATGCTTCGCTTAAAAGAAGTAATCTCCAAAATAGCTCCGACAGACGCAAATGTTTTAATTCTGGGTGAAAACGGAAGTGGCAAAGATTTAATCGCCCGTGAAATTCATCGATGTTCGCAAAGAAAGAATGAAAATTTCATAAGGGTTGATTTAGCCTCCCTGCCCGAAAGTTTATTTGAAAGTGAAATTTTCGGACATATTCCGGGTGCATTTACCGACGCCAAAACCGAAAAAGCAGGCCGTTTCGAACTTGCTTCTGGTGGAACCATTTTTTTAGATGAATTGGCTAACCTAAGTTTAAATCTACAGTCCAAACTTTTAACTGTTTTACAGAACCGTGAAATATACCGTCTGGGTTCTTCAAAACCTATTCCGGTAGACATCAGGTTAATTTGTGCAACAAATCAGTCCTTATTGAAATTGGTTGAAGAAGGGAAATTCCGTCAGGATCTTTATTACCGATTAAATACTTTTGAAATTACCATTCCGCCATTGCGTGATCGCAAGGAAGATATTCCGGAACTGATTCATTATTTTTTGAACAATTACTGCAAAAAGTATCGAAAAACTGTACCTCACATTTCGGGTGAAACCATAAATAAGTTAAAGCAACTGAATTGGGCCGGAAATGTTCGTGAATTACAAAATGCAGTTGAAAGGGCATGTATTTTATCGGAAAACAAAAATCTTGAGTTTCAGGATTTTTTTGTGCAGGATGTTGAACCATCAGATTTAAATGCAGATATCACCAATTTGGATGAGTTGGAAAAACGAACGATTTTGAAAGTGCTGAAAAATAATGGCGGCAACCTTTCAAAATCTGCCCAGGAATTAGGAATCCATCGCAATGCCTTATATCGTAGACTTGAAAAATATGGCTTATAAAAACACCTCCATTGGCTTAATTATCAGAATTGTATTGATTCTTGTGGTTCTTACCATGCTGTCAGGCATCATCCTCAATCCTGATAAGCTTTTTAGTATTCTTATTTTAATCATTGTTTTAGTTATTCAAATTGTTGAGTTGATAAAATTTGAATTAAAATCCTTCCGGACTTTGGAAAATGTATTGAACTCAATTGAGTTTGAATATCAGCCTGTGCGATTTACCAAAGGCCTGCCAAAATCGATGGAAGGGTTTTATCAATCTCTAAACAAAATCCTTGATTTTACTCAGCAAAAAAAATCAGAGAATGAAGTTCAGCTATTGTTTTTGGGCGAGCTGCTCAGGCATATTAAGACAGGAATTATATCCATTTCGGAAGATCAAAAGATCGAATTGGTGAATGAATCGGCATTAAAAATTTTAGGAATTGAAAACCTGATCAGGTTTGATCAAATAAAAATATTGCATCCAAATTTTTATGAGGAGCTCATAAATCCGGCGAAAAATGAATCAAATATTGTAGAAATTTCAACTGCCGGAAATATTCAAAAACTATCCATCCAAATTAGCCATTTTATTAGTCAGGGGAAAAACATGAAGCTGATCAGCTTTCAGGATATCCGATCACAAATTGAATTTAAGGAGATGGAAGCTTGGCATCAACTGATCAGGACACTGGGTCATGAAATACTGAATTCGGTTACCCCCATCTCATCAATGACAGAAACGAGTATCATGCTCTTAGAAAAGATGGATCAAACACCCAGATTATTACATGAATTAAGCGATGAAAATATTAACAAAATCAGAAATGCCCTAAAAACAATCAATCGCCGATCTATTGGTTTACTTGAGTTCATCAACAATTATCGAAAATTAACCCGAATGCCCGTACCAAATTTTGAACCGGTCAATTTAAGCGATTTGGTGAACCATGTTTTAAAACTCATGCATTCGGATTTTGAAAAAGAGCAGGTTGGGGTATTAATAGAAATGGAATATTCAAAAATGATATGCGACATCGACCGATCGATGCTCGAGCAGGTTTTGATCAATATGCTTCGTAATTCAATTCAGGCTTTGGAAGGAATTGAGAAAAAAATTATCCGGATTAAATTGTTGAACGGACCGAATGAAAACCCTATGATTCAAATCATCGATAACGGAAAAGGCATTCCAGATGATTTGAAATCCAAAATATTTATCCCATTTTTTACAACCAAAGAAAAAGGAAGTGGAATAGGGTTAAGTCTTTCCCGACTAATTATGCAATTGCACGGAGGCAGTATTAATTATCAATCGAACAGCAAAAATGAAACGGTTTTTAGTTTGATATTTAAATAGTTCGACATAATCTGTTCAAAAGTCTTAATATTTGGTCAGTTCGAGCTTGCAGAGAACTGATATTTTGAGATGTTAACAGGCCACTTCTCGACTAAGCTCGAAGTGACAACATCAATTTTTACCTATTAATCTAATAATTTTTCATACTATTAATAAAAAAGCGACCCAAATTGAGCCGCTAAATTACTATTTGAAAATATACTGTAACTCTTCAAATAAATCCTCTTAATGCAGATCCCTCGACAAGTTCGGGATTCCAGCCTGCGTCTGGCAGGAGTTCGGCTAAATGATTTTGAATTCAAAATCATAGTCTCACTAACTTACCAGGCAAACATTGGGAAATCGCCCATCATTTTGTTTACTCTTTCCTTCACTGATTCGATTACTTTTTCATTTTCAATATCGCTCAGCACTTCATCAATCAAATCAACAATCGGAGCCATATGTTCTTCCTTTAAACCACGGGTAGTAATGGCAGGTGTACCTACTCTTAATCCCGAAGTTTGAAATGGAGAACGGCTATCAAAAGGAACCATATTTTTGTTGACCGTAATATCCGCTTTTACCAAGGTATTTTCAACCAATTTACCAGTGATATTAGGGTATTTTGTACGAAGATCAATAAGCATTAAATGATTATCGGTACCACCAGAAATTACATGGTATCCTTTATCAACAAAGGCTTGAGCCAATACGCTCGCATTCTTTTTAACCTGTTTGATGTACTCCAGGTACTCATCGGTAAGTGCTTCACCAAATGCAACGGCTTTGGCTGCAATGATGTGCTCAAGCGGCCCACCTTGAATCCCGGGGAATACCGCAGAATTTAAAATGGTCGACATCATTTTAATCTCTCCTTTTGGTGTAGCAAGCCCCCATGGGTTTTCAAAATCTTTTCCCATCAAAATCATTCCACCTCTGGGACCACGAAGGGTTTTATGAGTTGTTGTTGTTACAATATGACAATGAGGCAATGGATCGTTTAGGAATCCTTTGGCGATTAACCCTGCAGGGTGCGCCATGTCGCACATTAACAATGCTCCAACTTTATCGGCAATCTCTCGCATACGAATATAATCCCAATCTCTTGAGTAGGCAGAAGCACCTGCAACAATCAGTTTTGGTTTTTCGATTAATGCCACTTCTTCCATGTTATCGTAATCAACCAATCCGGTATCTTCACTCACTTTATAAGCAACAGGATTGTATAAAATTCCGGATGAATTCACCGGAGAACCGTGTGATAAGTGACCACCATGCGATAAATCCATTCCCATAAAAGTATCTCCAGGTTTTAGGCAAGCCAAAAATACCGCCATATTAGCCTGAGCTCCTGAATGAGGTTGAACGTTCGCATATTCGGCTCCATAAAGCGCACATGCCCTGTCAATAGCTATTTGTTCGGTTTGGTCAACAACTTCGCAACCTCCATAATATCTTTTACCTGGGTATCCTTCGGCATATTTATTGGTTAAAACCGAGCCCATGGCTTTTAAAACCTGTTTACTGACAAAATTCTCTGAAGCAATTAATTCTATTCCAAACCTCTGACGATCTTCTTCATCTTTGATTAGGTCGAAGATCAATTTATCTTTTTTCATAAACTACTGAATATTAGGTAATGTGACAAATAAACTAAATGGTACTTTAAAATTTTGTACAAAGGTAAAAAATTAAATTTCTACTCATAACAAAAAGGACTTATTCATAATCCGAAAAAAATTAAATTCAGTATTTTTATTCATTTCAAATAAAATCGTTTACTTTAGTCAATTACTATTTGAGCCAGTAAAGAAGTGAAAATTCAGGATGATAAAATTTGACAAATTTTCTTTGGACAATGGGCTTCGGGTAATCGTTCATCAGGATTCATCAACGCCGATTGTTGCAATAAATATAATTTATGATGTGGGATCGCGTGACGAAAATCCAGATAAAACCGGTTTTGCGCACCTTTTCGAACACCTGATGTTTGGTGGTTCGGTTAACATCCCAAAATATGATGAACCCTTACAAAATGTAGGAGGTGAAAATAATGCATTTACCAATAACGATATCACAAATTACTATCTGACCCTACCGAAACAAAATATTGAAATCGCCTTCTGGCTTGAATCAGATCGTATGTTGGATCTGGCTTTCTCCAAGAAGAGTCTTGATGTTCAGCGCAATGTTGTGAGTGAAGAATTCCGGCAGAATTATTTAAATCAACCATACGGGGATGCCTGGTTAATGCTGAAACCATTGGCCTATAAGGTTCATCCTTATCGATGGCCGACCATTGGGAAAGAGATTTCGCATATAGAAAATGCAGAGATGGAAGACGTTAGGGCTTTTTACAAAAAGTATTACAATCCGAATAATGCAGTTCTTGTAGTTGGTGGCGATGTTGATCTTGAAAATATTAAGCATCTTGCTGAAAAATGGTTCGCACCAATTCCGGGAGGTGAAAGTTTTGTTAGAAATTTGCCAAAAGAACCAATCCAAACAAAGGAAAGAAAACTTAAAGTTGAACGGGATGTACCGACAAACGTGATTCACAAAGCTTATCATATGAGCGGGAGGCTTGACCTTGATTATTACTCAAGCGATTTATTATCTGATATTTTATCAAATGGGGATTCATCCCGTCTTTATCAGAAATTAGTTAAAGATCAAAAATTGTTTATTGAGATTAATGCATTTCTAACAGGTGATTTTGATGAGGGCTTATTTGTCATTATCGGGAAAATTGCAAATGGAATCAATGTGAAAGTTGCGGAAGATGCAATTATTAATGAACTGGAAATAATTTGTAAAGAGGCAATAGATGAGGATGAATTAAATAAAGTCAAAATCAAAGCTGAATCATCACTCATTTTTTCGGAAGTAAATATTCTGAACAAGACAATGAACCTCGCTTATTTTGAAATACTTGGCGATGCAAATTTGATCAATCTGGAAATTGAAAAATACAAAATAATTAGCGTGGATCAGATTCAGAAAATGGCAAATACAATATTTCGCGAAGAGAATTGCTCAACCCTTTATTATCTAAGTAAACAAGAATAGATGGATTTAACAATCGACCGGAAAACACAACCCGATTCAAGGCCCATTAGATCAATAGATTTAATGGAACCAGAGAATCTGAAACTAACTAATGGGTTTCAGGTTCATTTGCTGAATTTAGGAACTCAGGATCTGGTAAAAATCGAATTGGTTTGTGAAGCCGGATTGGCATACCAAAGCAAAACACTCATTTCCTCTTTTACGAATAAAATGCTTGCAGAAGGCACCAAATCCTTTTCGGCCTACGAAATTGCTGAAACTTTCGATCGGTATGGTGCTTATTATAGCTCCAACATTGATAAAGATTTTGCTTCTGTTGCATTGTATTGTTTGACAAAATATCTTGATCAGGTTTTACCGGTTTTTGCTGAAATTATTTGTGAACCTCTTTTTCCCGAAAATGAGTTACAAGTATTGGCGAATAAAAGCAAGCAAGAGTTCATCATTAATCTTAAAAAAGTTAAATCGCTTGCACAGTTATACTTCCCTCCTTTAATTTTTGGCAATAGACATCCTTATGGACAAATGACCGATGTTGATGATTTCAATAAAGTAACACATGATGATCTCAGAACTTTCTATCAAAATTTTTATTTGAAATCCGATAGCAAACTTTTTATTTCAGGGAAACTTGATAAGAAAATTATCAAAAAATTAAATCATACTTTCAGCCAATTTAACATCAAGTTAAATGCTAATGCAATCATGCCCGATTTCTCCTTTAATGCTAATACAGAGAAATACAAACAAATAAAAGTGAAGGATGCCTTGCAGTCGGCAATTTGGGTAGGCAAAAAGTTATTCAACAAATTTCATCCCGATTTTATAGGGATGCAGGTTTTAAATACGGCCTTGGGAGGCTATTTTGGTTCACGTCTAATGACAAATATTAGGGAAGATAAAGGATTTACATACGGTATTGGATCTTCTATCGTATCTCAAAAATATGATGGTTATCTGGCAATTCAAACTGAAGTCGGAACCAAACATACCGAGGCAACGCTGACTGAAATTTATAAGGAAATTAAAATACTTCAAACCAAGCTGATCGGCACAGAAGAACTAGAACTGATTAAAAACTTCATAACCGGTCAGTTAATCCGCAGCATGGATGGGCCATTTGCTGTTCATGAAAAATTAAAAGCCGTTATTTTATACAATTTTGATATGCAATACTATCAACGTTATATTGATGAAGTTTCAACAATTTCGCCTGAAACTTTAAATCGATTGGCAAATGAACACCTTCAAAAAAGCAGTTTAGCGGAATTAATTGTCGGTAAATAGAATATTTATCTGCTTATCCCATACGCTCCTTAGGCGTTATTAACATTATTTAAGAACCAATTTTCGGCATTTTTTTTATACATTTGCACAACTCTAAATCGATTTACTATGTCTTTTGATTCAAATAAATTTATAGGTGAAGGCTTAACATATGATGATGTTTTATTAGTGCCGGCCTATTCAGAGATTTTACCCCGTGACGCCGATATAACCACCAGTTTTTCAAGAAATATAAAACTTAATATCCCGATAGTTTCTGCAGCAATGGATACCGTAACCGAATCAACAATGGCCATTGCTATTGCGCAGGAAGGTGGGATTGGAGTAATTCATAAAAACATGTCGATCGAAGATCAGGCAATCGAAGTAAGAAAGGTAAAACGTGCCGAAAACGGGATGATCATTGATCCAATTACGATAAAGGCAAATATGATCGTTGCCGATGCCCTTCAGTTAATGAAAGAGTATAAAATTGGTGGGATTCCTGTTGTTAGTGCGAAGAATGAATTAATTGGCATTGTAACAAACCGTGATCTCCGCTTCGAGAGAAATTTGCAAAGACTGATCTCAGATGTGATGACCAAAGAAAATTTGATCACTACCAAAGA
This sequence comes from Bacteroidetes bacterium HGW-Bacteroidetes-17, assembly GCA_002840985.1. GTDB lineage: Bacteria > Bacteroidota > Bacteroidia > Bacteroidales. Next base: position 4,672 of record PHDM01000077.1, on the reverse strand, counting down.
ATTTACCGATTTTGAGAAAGCAGCTGATATCTTACAGAAATATCGGATTGAGAAATTACCAGTTGTCGACGACAACAATCGTTTGGTGGGATTAATTACTTATAAAGACATTATCAAAATTAAAGCCAAGCCAAACGCTTTTAAGGATGAACGGGGCAGGCTCAGGGTTGCTGCTGCTGTTGGTACGGCCAAAGACACACTCGAACGTGTTGCTGAACTCGTTAATGCAGGGGTTGATGCCATCGTAGTTGATACCGCCCACGGTCACTCAATCAATGTGATTAACATGGTGAAACTTATTAAAAAGAAATTCCCAACAACTGATGTTATTGCAGGAAATATTGCTACTGCGGAAGCAGCTGCTGCTTTGCGAGCAGTTGGTGTTGATGGCATTAAAGTAGGAATTGGTCCGGGATCAATTTGTACCACCCGTATAATTACAGGAGTTGGGGTTCCACAACTTTCAGCAATTTATAATGTTGCCGGTGAACTTAAAGATTCAGGGATTCCGGTCATCGCTGACGGTGGAATTCGTTTTACAGGGGATATTGTTAAGGCAATTGCCGCAGGTGCACACACGATCATGGCAGGTTCATTATTTGCAGGAGTAGATGAATCACCGGGTGAAACCATCATTTTTGAAGGCAGAAAATTTAAAACATACAGAGGAATGGGATCAATCGAAGCGATGCAGAAAGGTTCAAAAGATCGCTATTTCCAGGACAATGAAGATGATATTAGTAAATTAGTACCTGAAGGAATTGTGGGCCGAGTACCTTATAAAGGTCTCTTATCGGAGGTTATTCATCAAATGGTTGGAGGATTAAAAGCCGGAATGGGTTATACCGGATCCAGTTCAATTGAGAAACTTCGGGAAGCAAAATTCATAAAAATTACCCCTGCCAGCGTAATTGAAAGCCATCCGCATGATATTACAATCACCAGGGAAGCACCAAATTATAGTCGTTAATATTCGTCCAATGAATGCAGGATGAAAACAATCAGGTTTATAACGATACTCCTTTCGTTTATTTTTCTTTTGAATGTTCAGGCACAAAAGCGAAACAAACAAGTATTGCTAAAAATTGATAAAGAAGAAATTACTGTTGATGAATTCCTGAAAGCTTATCATAAGAGTAACGACAATGACATTGACAACCCAACAACTACCATCAACGATTATCTTGATTTGTACATTAATTATCGATTGAAGGTTATTGAAGCAAAATCATTAAAGATGGATACCATCAGCAGACTTAAAGAAGAGCTTGATGGTTATGCAATAAAGTTAGCCGAGCCCTATCTTTATGATCAAAAATCAAATGAAGATTTACTAAGTGAAGCATACCAAAGATTATTAATTGATGTTCGGGCAAGTCATATTTTAATTGCTTGTGACGAAAATGCAAATCCATCAGATACCTTGCAAGCATACCAAAGAATAACTGACCTTAAGCAAAGAGCAATTAATGGTGAGTCCTTTGAACAACTTGCTGCCCAATATTCTGATGATTTATCAGCTCGTGATCAAACGGATGACCACGGGGTGATTATCAAAAAAGGAAATGCAGGTGATCTGGGTTACTTCTCTGTATTTGACATGGTTTATCCCTTTGAAAATGCAGCTTATAAAACATCACCTGGTTCAATCAGTGATCCGGTTCGCACACGTTTTGGTTACCACATTGTAAAAACAACCGATAGACACAACGCATTAGGTAAAGTAAATGTTGCCCATCTTTTTCTGTCAAACGGTATTGACGATAAAGAAAACAGAAACCAGAAAGATAAAATATCTGAGCTTTATAAAAGACTAGATCAAGGAGAAAAATTCGAAAAACTTGTTTCTGATTATTCTGAAGATCGCGCATCAAAAATGAAAAACGGGATTCTGCCAACTTTTGGTGCAAATCAACTGGTTCCATCTTTTTATTTGGCCATTTTTTCAGTGGATAGCATTGGAGCCTATTCTAAACCAATCCAAACCCCATATGGCTGGCACATAATTAAACTTGTTAGGCGCGAAAGGTATGGCAATTTTGAGGATGAAAAAATTGCACTCACAAATGAACTAATGAAAGATAGCCGTTCACAGATAAGCAAAACAGCAAAACTTAATCGTTTTAAAAACGAGCTTGGTATAAAATTGTTTTCTAAAGCTAAAAACGAATTGTTTTCAATAATTGACTCAAGTCTACTGATTGGAAACTGGGAACTTTCAAAGGCAAAAGGATTAATTCAAAATATATTGAAGATTGGTAGACAATATAAAACACAGTTCGATTTTGCCGAGTATATTAATAAAAACCAGGCTTATAATTCGTCACATGACCTTATCTCACTTTACGAAAAGTTTTATAATGACTTTGTTAATCTGATTTGTGAACAGTATTTTTATCATCATCTTACAGATACTCAACCTGAATACCGAGATATCATGGAAGAATACCGCGACCGAGTTTTACTTTTTGAGCTGATGGAGGTAAAAATCTGGAAAAAGTCAATGAGTGATGAAAAAGAGCTAAATGAATTTTTCAAAAATAATCAATTAAAATATTCCAATTCTGAATTTAAAGAGGTTAAAGGGCTTGTAATCTCCGATTACCAAAAGTATTTAGAGGACAACTGGATCAACGAACTAAAAAACAAATATTCAGTTTCAATCAATAAAAAAGTATTATCACAACTATTATAAATGGATAAGAAAGTATTTCAATTAATTGTGGGTTTGATGCTAATAATGTCGGCGTGTACTGATAGAAACGGTGCATCAGAGGGCAACATCCTGGCCAGGGTTGGGGATTATTATCTTTACGAAAATGATTTGAAAGGAGCCCTTCCACAAAACATTACGGCAAAAGACAGCCTTACAGTGGCCAAAAACTTTATTAATACATGGGTTCGTGAAAAATTGTTATTGGTTCAAGCTGAAAAAAATCTCACACCAGAGCAGATGAATTTCGACAAACAGATTGAAACTTATCGGAATTCCCTGATCATTTATCAATACGAAGCCTTATTAATCAGTCAGCAAATTGATAATGATGTGGCCGAATCTGAAATTGAAGATTATTACGAAAAAAACAAGGATAATTTTAAGCTCCGACAAAGTATTGTAAACGCAGATTATGTGATCATCGATATCAATTCTCCCCATGTAAAGAAAATCAAAACATTTCTTCAATCAACTAACATGAATTTGGTTGATTCTTTGGAAACTTACTGCGAATTATATGCTGAACGATATTTAATAAATCAGCATCAGTGGATGTCGTTCAACGAACTCCTAAACATCGTCCCAATTCAAACCTCTAATCAGGAATCATTTCTGCTAAACAACCGTTTTGTTGAGATTAGTGACGACAGCAAACAATATTTTGTGAAATTTTTAGACTACAGTATTAAAGATGAAATTTCACCATTGACTTTCGAAAGAGAAAATATTAAAAATATTATACTTAACAAACGCAAAATAGAATTAATAAACAAGATGCAAAATCAATTGTTTGAAGATGCGTTAAATAGTGATATTGTAGAAATATATTAATTACATTTACACCGAAAAGAACCAAGATAATGACAAAAAAAATAAACGTGAAAAAAATCATGAAAATATGCTTGATCAATATGGTATTAACCATGCTATTATTGGTTACGGTAAGATCGCATGCCCAGGAAGAAATCATAGCAGATGAGATTATTGCAGTTGTCGGTAAACATATCATTTTAAAATCAAATATTGAAACCCAGTATTTACAATATAGAATGCAGAACGGAATTACAGGCTCTGAATCAACTATAAAATGTTCAATAATTGAAAATCTACTTTATGAAAAGCTTTTGCTCTTTGCAGGCGATGTAGACAGTGTTGAGGTATCCGACAACGAGATTAATCAATCACTTGATATGAGATTACGCTATTATGTAAATCAGTTTGGATCTGAAGATAAAATGGCTGAATATTATCATAAACCTTTGGAAAAAATAAAAGAAGAGCTCCGGGAAATTGTGAAGGAACAATTACTTTCTCAAAAAGTAAGTAATGAAATTACCAAAGGGATAACAATAACTCCTTCGGATGTCAGAACATTTTTTAGGAAAATACCAAAAGATTCAATCCCAACTATAAATCCGATTGTTGAAATTGATCAGATTGTTAGAATTCCACCTATAAATAAAGCGTATAAAAAAAGTGTATATGACCGTTTAAATAGTTTACGCGAACGAATTTTGAAAGGTGAGAAATTTGAAACTTTGGCCATTCTTTATTCTGAGGACCCTGGTTCAACAAAAAAAGGAGGAGAATTAGGTTTAACCAAGCGCGGATCCTGGTATCTCGAATTTGAAGCTACTGCATTTTCACTCAAACCAGGCGAAATTTCCAATATTATTGAAACTGAAGCCGGATATCATATCATTCAATCAATCGACCGCAGAGGAGAATATGTAAACGTTCGCCACATACTACTTATGGTCAAGCCTTCACCAGAAGATCTTGCAAGTGCCGCAAGTTATATCGACAGTATAGCTACATTAATTAAATCTGATTCTATTACATTTGAAAATGCAGTTCTCCGCTTTTCTGATGATCCAAATAAAATAAATTTCGGAGCAGTAGTTAACCCAAATACGCTTTCAAACACATTTGATATTAGTGAGCTTGAACCAGCTG
>PHDM01000076.1 GCA_002840985.1 Bacteroidetes bacterium HGW-Bacteroidetes-17 | reverse complement strand
AATACTTGATAATGGAAAAAAACTTGGATGCCATGCCGCAGAAGTGTACACAATTTACAGACTGCCTGATTCAGCCGATGATCCACTTTCTCTGGAATTCAAGAAAAATTTTATTGATAAGGATGTATAATGGAAAAAGAATATATTGATTTATTGAAAGAACTTATTCGTTTACGTCCGGTGACTTCCGATCTTCCAGCTATTAATAATATTGTAGATTATGTCTATTCTTTCCTTAAAAGCCGAGGCATGATATGCATTAAAGAAAATATCGATGGGCGCAATGTATTATATGCTTCTACTTTACCGGGAAAAGTGCAGGAGGTATTGTTCAATGCACATCTTGATGTGGTTCCGGCAATGTCGGAAAACCAGTTTGAGCCTTATGAAAAAGATGGGAATCACGTTCTAGTTTAATAACTATTTCATAATTTTCAACTGTTTATTATATGTTCTTTTGTTATAGGAATACAAATTCCTAAAATATGTTTAATTTCGTGGTTACGAAACAAAAACCTCAAAATCATGAAATGTCCATTAAAAAATTAATCATAAATAAAATATTTAGTTATTTATGGACATTCCATCTGACCTATTTATAAACATTAAAAAAATAAACAGATGAAATCAAAACTATTTATCCTATTTTTTATGAGTATCATATTAATTGTTTCTGGATGTTCTTCTTCTAAAAATGACAAGAATGAATCCGTAACCATAATCCCACCTGATATTGCCTTAACCCCCACATCGGTGAAAGGAGTGGATGATCGTTTGCAAATTTATGCCCCTTTTGAATTAAAAAGCGACGTAAGCCATTTGACTGACAACGAAAAAGAAATTCTTCCCCTCTTATTTCAGGTTGCTGATATTATGGAAGAAATATACTGGGAGCAAACCATTGGAAACAGAGAAGATTTTTTAGATCGCATAAAAGACCCTGGTTCAGCTTTATTTTCCATAATCAATTATGGCCCCTGGGACAGATTAAATGGAAACCAATCGTTTATTTCAGAGATTGGCGACAAGCCGGCAGGTGCTAATTTTTATCCTGTTGATATGACCAAAGAAGAATTTGATGCTTTTGCCGACCTTAACAAAACCAGCCAGTATACTCTGATCAGGAGGGATAAGAACGGTGCCTTAAAATCAGTGTGGTATCACGAAGCTTTTAAAGATAATATTGACAAGGCGGTGAGCCTGTTAAAAAAAGCAGCTAACCTTGCCGAAGATCCTGGATTTAAAAAATATTTGACTCTACGGGCCGAAGCATTGGCAACCGACAATTATCAGGCAAGCGATTTTGCCTGGATGGACATGCAAAACTCTAATATTGATTTTGTGGTTGGCCCTATCGAAAATTATGAAGATGCACTTTATGGTTATAAAGCCGCTCATGAATCTTTTATTTTAATTAAAGATATTGAGTGGAGCAAAAAGCTGGCAAAATTTGGAGCAATGCTTCCTGATTTACAAACCAAATTACCTGTTGAACCTGAGTATAAAAAAGAAGTTCCAGGTTCAAATGCCGATATTTTTGCTTACGATGTGGTTTATTATGCCGGCGATTGCAATGCCGGAAGCAAAACCATTGCTATCAATCTTCCAAATGACGAAGAGGTACATTTAAAAATGGGTTCACGTAAACTACAATTAAAAAATGCAATGCGAGCTAAATTTGAGCAAATAGTGGTCCCAATTTCCAAAATGTTGATTGATGAAAGCCAACAAAAATATGTCAAATTTGACGCCTTCTTTGAAAACACCATGTTTCATGAAGTTGGACATGCCATGGGAATAAAAAACACCCTCAACGGTACCCAAACCGTACGTGAAGCACTTAAGGAAAAATATTCATCAATGGAAGAAGCTAAAGCCGATATTATGGGGCTTTACCTTGTAACCCAATTATATGAAATGGGAGAACTTACCCAGGGCGAAGTAATGGATAATTATGTTACCTTTTTTGCGGGAATATTCCGATCAAGTCGTTTTGGGGCTGCCAGTGCACATGGCAAAGCAAATATGATGCGATTTAATTATTTTGCTGATAAGGGCGTTTTCACGCGAAGTGAAGAAGGAATTTATACCATCCATTTCGAAGAAATGAAAAAAGCCATGATTGGTTCGCTTCAAGATATTCTTACGATTCAAGGTAATGGCGATTACGAAGCAGCCTCAAAACTGATTGAAGAAAAAGGAATTGTCATGCCTGCCCTTCAAGCTGATCTTGATCGGCTTGGCAACGCTAATATACCTGTTGATATTGTCTTTTCACAAGGACTCTCAAGACTTGGATTATAATCATTAACCTTAATTAAACTCAAAAATAATGAAAAAAATGATCATCATGCTTTGTATTACATGTATCGGAATTACTTCATGTAAACAGAAAGCAGAACAAACTGAAACCGTAAATCCATTCTTTAGTGAATATAATACACCCTTTCAGGTACCTCCTTTCGAACAAATAAAACCTGAACATTATATCCCCGCTTTTGAAAAAGGAATGCTTGAGCACAAAAAAGAAGTTGATGCAATAATTAATAGCAACGAAGTCGCTACTTTTGACAACACGATTGCAGCTTTAGATAAGGCAGGAGAGTTACTTGGGAAAGTATCTTTCGTATTTTATAGCATTATCGGTGCAAATACAAATGAAGAACTGGATTCTATCCAAATGGTAATTGCCCCTGTTTTGGCCGCTCATGGTGACGATATCAGATTAAACCCCAAATATTTTGAAAGAATAAAAGCCGTTTATGATAATCGTGAACAATTTAATTTAACTGCCGAGCAATTATTTATTCTCGAAAACCAATATAAGGGGCTGGTGAGAAATGGTGCTGAACTTAACGCCGAGAAGAAAGAAGAGTTAAAAGCCATCAACCAAAAACTTTCTACACTTGCTGTTCAATTTGATCAAAATGTTTTGAGCGAAACCAACAGTTTTAAAATGGTAATTGATAATGAAGCTGATTTAGCCGGATTGCCCGAATCTGTTAGGGCGGCAGGTGCTGATGATGCAAAATCAGCAGGAATGGAAGGAAAATGGGTATTCACAACTCAACGCCCAAGTATGTATCCTTTTTTACAATATTCCGAAAAAAGGGACTTAAGGGAAAAATTGTACATGGCGTATACAAATCGCGCAAATCACGATGACGATAAAGACAATAAAGCCATCGTTGCACAAATTATGAAACTTCGTGTTGAAAGGGCTAATTTACTGGGATATAAAACGCACGCCCACCTTACCTTGGAGCCACGAATGGCAGGCACTCCCGATAGGGCCATTGCACTGTTGGATCAACTCTGGAATGCTGCATTGCCTATCGCTAAAAGCGAAGCTAAACAAATGCAGGAAGTGATCGATAAAGAGGGAGATAATTTTAAACTTGCATCGTGGGACTGGTGGTATTATGCTGAAAAAATCCGTATGGCAAAATATAATTTGGACGAGAATGAAGTCCGTCCTTATTTCAAATTAGAAAACGTTAGGGACGGTGCTTTTTGGGTTGCCAATCAATTGTATGGAATTACTTTCACTCCCATTGAAAACATTCCCTTACCTCATCCTGATGCCCAGGCTTTCGAGGTGAAGGAAGCTGATGGAAGTCATTTATCAGTTTTATACATGGATTTTTATCCAAGAGAAAGTAAAGGTGGAGGTGCATGGTGCGGCAGCTATCGGGATCATCACCTTTTAGATGGAAAAGAAATTAAGCCCATTGTAACGGTTGTATGTAATTTGACAAAACCTGCCGGTGACACTCCTTCACTCTTAAGCATGGATGATGTTTCTACTTTATTCCACGAATTTGGTCATGCATTGGATGGAATGTTTGCAAAAACAACTTATAATTCAAATTATATTGCTTGGGATTTTGTTGAATTACCCTCACAAATTATGGAGCATTGGGTAACTGAGCCAGAAGTTTTAAAACAATATGCAAAGCATTATCAAACAGGGGAAATCATTCCTGAGGCATTGGTTAAAAAAATGGAAGCAGCCAGTAAATTCAATCAGGGTTTCGTTAATGTTGAAATTATAGCCGCTTCATTGCTCGATCTTGCTTATCACACAATTGATAAACCTGTTGATATTGATGTTGCCAAATTCGAAAAAGATTATTTGAACAGTATTGGTTTAATTCCTGAAATTGAATCGAGATACAGAACTACTTATTTCGGACACATAATTGGTGGTTACGATGCAGGTTATTATAGCTATACCTGGGCTGCTGTTTTAGATAATGATGCTTATGAAGCATTTACAGAAAACGGCATCTTTGATAAAACAACCGCCGACAAATTCAGAAAATGCATTTTAGAAAAAAATGGCATTGAAAACGCCATGGAAATGTATGTTAATTTCAGGGGCAGAGAACCAAAAATAGAACCATTATTAAAAAATAGAGGCCTTAACTAAAAGCCATTTAAACAATTCTAAAGGCGGGAAATTCTCCCGCTTTTTTTATATTATGCCATTTTGTGGATATCTATGGAATCCTAACTTTCATCCCCATCAATTTAAAGAAGGTCTAAATAAACATGACAAAGTAAATAGTGTCGTGCTTATTCCTTAATTTTAACCCACTTAATCAATCGTATAATTAAAAAACACAACCGTGAAAAAATTTATAATACTTATTTGTATTGTAGGCTTTGGAATAGCCTCAATCAACGCTCAGGAAAAACAACCGACTAATAATGGCAATCCGTTCTTCTCTGAATTCGATACCCCTTTTCATGTTCCTCCTTTCGATAAAATTAAAGCTGAGCATTATATGCCTGCATTTTTAGAAGGGATGAAACTTGAAAAAGCAGAAATTGAGGCAATTGTAAATAATCCGGAAGCCCCAACATTTGAAAATACAATTATTCCTTATACGCGAGCCGGTAGTTTTTTAGGCAGGGTAAGTTCTGTATTTGGCGGATTAAGCAGTGCAAATACAACTGATGAATTAAAAGCCATTGCGAAAAAACTTTCACCTATTCGTTCAGCCCATAGCAATGAAATCAGTTTAAACCCTGCATTATTCCAAAGGATTAAAACTGTTTACGAACAAAGAGATTCTTATAACTTAGAACCGGATGCACTTTTTATGCTGGAAAATTTATATGGCAGTTTCGTCAGGAATGGTGCCAATTTAGATGATGCAGCAAAAGAAAAACTCAAAGAAATTAATGTGGAACTTTCCGGTTTAAGCGTTCAATTTGGTCAAAATCTGCTGGGCGAAACCAATGCTTATCAATTAATTATTGAAGATGTAAAAGATTTGGATGGACTACCAGAAAACATCAAAGCATTGGGTGCCGAAGAAGCTACTCGTGCTGGTCTTGATGGTAAATGGGTTTATACAACACAACGCGCCAGCATGTATCCTTTTTTAACCTATGCTAAAAATCGTGATTTACGTAAACAAATTTACACCGCTTATATCATGAGGGGCGATAACGATAATGAGCGTGATAATAAAAAAATTGCATCAGACATTTATAAATTAAGATTGCGAAGAGCTAATTTGTTAGGTTATAAAACTCATGCAGATCTAATCCTTTCAACTCGGATGGCTAAGACTTCCGAACGTGTTTATGATTTATTGGATCAAATATGGTGGCCCGCTTTAAAGCTTGCAAAAAAAGAAGTAAAGGACATGCAGGCCATTGCTGACGCTGAAGGTGGAAAATTTAAAATTGCTGCCTGGGATTGGTGGTATTATGCCGAAAAAGTCAGGGCCGATAAATACAATTTTGAAGATAGCGAAATTCGCCCTTATTTTTCCCGAAAAAATGTACAGGATGCCATATTTTATGTAGCCAATCAACTTTATGGGATAACCTTTACAGAAGTAAAGGATGCTCCAAAACCTCATCCTGATGCATTTCTTTTTGAAGTAAAAGAAGCAGACGGAAGTCATCTGGGTGTATTGTATCAGGATTTTTACCCGCGTGCCAGTAAAAATGGCGGTGCATGGTGTGGTGGCTATGAGCGTTACAAAATTGTTGACGGAGTAGTAACTCCACCTATCATAACAATGGTTACTAATGTTGCAGCACCTGTCGGAGATTTGCCGGCATTGCTAAGTATTGATGATGTCACGACTGTATTTCATGAATTTGGTCATGCATTGGACGGTTTGTTTTCTAATGTTCGTTATGAGCAAACTTTCAGATCGACTGATTTTACAGAATTGCCTTCTCAAATTATGGAACATTGGGCTATGGAACCCGATGTATTAAAAGTGTATGCAAAACATTATAAAACAGGTGAAGTAATTCCTGATGATCTGATCGAAAAAATTCAAAAATCCAGCTTGTTCAACCAAGGATTCATTACCGTTGAATTTGTTGCGGCTGCATTAATCGATATGGAATATTATACACAAACGGTAGAAAAGGATTTAGATATCAGGGCTTTCGAAAAAGATTTTTTTGCAAAACGAAAATTAATACCTGAAATTGCGCCACGATACCGAACTACTTATTTTTCTCATATCATTGGTGGTTATTCTGCCGGATATTATAGCTATTTATGGTCGGGTGTTTTAGATAATGATGCTTTTGAAGCATTTAACGAAACCAGTTTGTTCGACCAGGAAACAGCACAAAAATTCAGAAGAGAAATTCTTGAACCTAATGGTTTAAAAGATCCGGATGAAATGTATTTTAATTTCCGGGGACGTGCACCAATCATTGAACCTTTGTTAAAGAGCAGGGGATTGAAATAAAAAATTATTCTCGATACGATTTTTCTTCGAAAAATCATTCGAATTGACAGTATTAAAATTTAATGCTGAAGTTTAATTCCATAAAAAAGGAGCCTTTTGGGCTCTTTTTTTATGGATTAACTTGATTTCGCTTAATCCTTTTATTTTCTTTACTTTCAATAAAAACCCCATCTTTATATATAGAAATTCCTGTTAAATGATGGTTTTCTGCATAAAACTTCCAATGGCCATGCCAGTAAAATCTTATTTTATCTGTATGAAATTCTAAAATACCATAGCCTTTTTGTTGAATTTTTCCATGTTCATTGTAATTTTTGACCTTAATTCTTTTTTTAAGATGACGTTCTTTCATCATCAATTTTCCTTCGGAGTTATACATTTTGCAAACCCCACTTTCTCGGTCATTTTTATAATGAAACTTTCTGGCTGGTATTTTTTTTTCCTTATCCCAATACATCAACCATAATCCTGTTTTTTCCCCATCGGCATTCACTTTGTTGTAATACTTGCATTGCGATTTTACCGAAAGGGCAGTGATCAGAATGATGAGAATTATTATTGATTTTTTTATCATAAAATTCAGTTTTATGGTTCAAGAATATAACAAGAACCTTATCCAAAATTGCGATAAGGATCTTGTTGATATAATCTAAACTAACACACACGTTACAAAACTAATTATTTAGTTTGGTATGGCAAAAAAAATTGAAATAAATATTTACTTCAAAGTGAAATTAATGGGTAAATTAAATGCGGCTGCAACTGGGGTTCCATCAACCTGGCCCGGTTTAAATTTCATTAATTTAACAACTCTTATAGCCTCTTCGTCGCAACCGCCACCTATACCCCTGATTACTTTTACACCAGTAATCGAACCATCTTTTTCAACCATAAAATTTACATAAACTCTTCCCTGTATTTTATTTTTTCTTGCTTCCTCAGGGTATTTGATATTCTCATTCAAAAATTGCATTTTTGCTTTTTCACCACCTTCATATTCCGGCATATCATCAACAATGCTAACATAGGTTATTTGCTTTGGTTTTTCTTCTTTGGCTGGCTCCGAATCCAAAGTAAACCTGATAGGCAAATTAAATTGAACCCTAACCGGTTTACCTCTTTGTTTTCCTGGAATCCAGTTGGGCATTAGTTTAATAACCCTCACTGCTTCTTGATCGCAACCAGAACCAATACCTCTTATTACTTTAATATCGGTTAATGAGCCATCCTTTTCAATAACAAAAGTTACATAAACCCTTCCCTGCACTCCGGCTTTACGAGCTAATTCAGGATATTTTAGGTTTTTTGCAAAAAATGCTAGACGAGCCTCTTCGCCACCAATATATTCTGCATCAACTTCTGGAACTGTAAAAACTGGATCCGGTTGTTGATCTTTTTTAACATCTTGTGGCAGGTCTACAACAGATTCATTTTTGATTAATTCTGTTGTTTCGGTAGATGACTGTCCTATTAAATTTTTAGTGAAATTAAATGTAAAACACAAAATTAATAAGGCAGTCATGGGTATCACCAGCAGCATTTTTAGCCGGGCGAATTTTTTTGATTGCGTTTTTGTCATCATAATAAATCGCTTTTTAATTAATGATTGATTGAAATTGTTCGTAAGATCATTTATTTGCAAGCCTACGGTATGACTCAACAATAAACGTTGATAATTCAATTTATTCATGCCACCTGCCAACAGGCCTTCATCAGCGAGGTATTCATGAATTCCTTTTAGGGATGCTTTGTACAACCAGATAAAAGGATTAAACCATTGGATTACGGTTAGAATTTCAAGAATGATCAAATCCAAACTGTGTTTTTGGCGGATATGGATTTTTTCATGATCAAGAATATTTTTCAGATTTTTATCTTTAAAATTTTGTTCATTTAAAAAAATGAAATTGAAATAGGAGAATGGCGAGTATTTGGAATTAATTTTAACGATTTTGAGTCCATCCATTTGGGTTACCCCAAATTTTCGGATCAAAAATGCCAATTGCAAAAGTTGAAAAACAAAGCGTAATAAAAAGATGCAGGCACCGGTAAGGTAAACGATTAAAACGGATTGATACAGGGTCAAATTTTGTGCTATGCCACTCTCAATTTTATCGGCTGTAACGGTAATGGCCTCAAGGGCTACAACATAAACTACCTCTGAATTATCGTAAAATACCGGAACCTTAAACATGGGTAAAATGAAGGAAAGAATAATTGAACTAAGCAGATAAAACCGATTAGCCGTAAAAAAAGTATCCTTCTTTAGAAAGAACCAGTAAATAAGATAAAGCGAACCCAAACATAGGGCCGATTGTATCAAGTAAATTACAAATGCATCCATTGCTTTTGTTTATTGATTTTCTTTTTGCTTTTTAATCTCCGCATCCATCAGGCTTCTTATTTCTTCAAGTTCTGCAATACTTAAATTGTTTTCTTTGGTAAAGAACGAGGCAAGTGCCTGATATGAATTTCCGAAATAGTTGGTCATAATTCCTTTAAAATAGCCTTTGGTATATTCCCGTTTACTCATTAAAGGATAGTATTCATGGGTTTTTCCGTAAGCTTTATGCCCAACAAATCCTTTACGCTCCAGTATACGAACAATGGTGGAAACCGTATTGTATGCAGGTTTGGGGAGTGGTAATTTTTCTAAAATATCATTTACAAATCCCTTTTTCATATCCCAAAGAATTTGCATGATTTGCTCTTCAGCTTTTGTTAGTTCCTTCATTCTATTTAATTTTTAATTTACTACGTTTTTAGATTAGCAAAACAATATTAACTAATTTTTTAGTTCAAAGCAAGTTTTTTATTAAAAAGAAGCCGGACAAACGAATTATCTGACCGGCCGGAGATATGATAGAATTTAGTTAAATAACCTCAGTTCAATCTAAGCATTTCTCATGAAACTGGTTCATTACGTCTGAAATTTAGCCTTTTGAGCTAACAAGGTGTTAGCTATTGGTATTTAGCTGTTGGTCAAATAGCAATTGACTTTTGTCTACATTTCGTGTCTTGTGTCTTGAATCTTGTGTCTAATTTCTAATGTCTAAAATCTTATAAATCAATTTATTAACACGCTTACAACATAAGAAGTCTGTATTTTAATGTTTTCTTAAATCGAACTCACGTTAAATAGATAAAATTCATACTCATTACCTAATCACCAATGGGTATTTTAATTTTATCTTCCTTTGTTATCCCACTTTTAACCTCAATATTAATTCCATCGGAAATACCAGTAACAAGGTATTTTTTTTCAAATAACTGTTGTGCCACTTCAACTTCAACATAGGTACTATCGCCTTCAAAATTGAGTAAGCTTTCCTGAATTGCCAAAACTTCACCCGCAGTTTGATCCAGAACAACAGAGGCATTTGCACTATACCCCGCCCGGATAAATTGTCCTTCCATCAATTGTACATCTGCCTTAATTTCAAACTGAATGGCTCCATTTTCTTCAACTCCTTTTGGTGCAATATGCTGAAGGATGGCATTGAACTTAACATTATCGATGGCACCAACGGTAAGAATTAAAGACATACCTTCTTTGATTTTTCCAACTTCCGTCTCATCAATTTTCCCAACAAATACCATGTCGTTCATGTCGGCAACAGTAGCGATGGTTGTACCAGGATTAAAGGTATTTGATTCAATGACAGAGTTCCCCACTTCAACCGGGACATTCAAAACCATGCCATCAACTGTTGATCGAACGATGGTATTGGTTTCTGTTTTTGAATTTTTTACCTGGCCCTCTTTGATAAGGGCCAAATTGTTTTCTGCCGATTTAACTTCTGCATTGGCTGTTTTATAGGCTAATTCAACGGTTTCAAATTCGCTTTGAGAAACCACCCCTTGCTCCAATAATTGCTTTTGACGTTCATAATTAATGTTCGCGTTTCGCAAATTAATTTCGGCCTGATTTAATCGTGATTCGGCGTTATTCATATTGATCATGTTGGGGATGATCCTGATTTTGGCAATCAGATCGCCTTTTTTAATTTTTTCACCTGCCTGAACGTATAATTCTTCAATAATACCTGAAACCTGAGGAACCAGATCTATTTCTTTACGAGGAACCACCGAACCTGTTGCAACTGTTTGTTTGGTTATCAACATAGCTTCAGCAGATGTTGTTTTATAAACAACAGGCTCTTCTTTCGATTTATTGTACAAAAAGTATATGGTATATCCAAATATACCTAATAGTGCTATCCCTAAAATTATTTTCAAAATAGTTTTCATTCTTATATGGTTTTAAATATTAATATTTTTATTCATCATGTAAAGCTTCAATTGGTTTTATTTTAACAGCTCTTCTTGCCGGAATGAGACCTGCAAAAATGCCAGAAATAATCAATAATACGAGTGCTGTAATGGCCTTATTAAAATCTACCGAAGGATTGGAAAACATTTCGGTATCCGCTCCTGATTGACTCATTGCGTAACTAATTAATTCGAGCAAACCAACACCAAGGCTAAGACCAATATATCCGGCAATGGTTGTTAAAAAAACGGATTCCTGAACCACTTGAATGATGATCTTTAATGGAGTTGCTCCAACAGCTCGTTTAATCCCAAATTCTTTGGTTCTCTCTTTTACAACAATAACCATAATATTGCTCACGCCAATTACCCCTGCAAATAAAGTTCCTATTCCAACAATCCAGATCAGGCCATCAATTCCATTAAACAGCATTTCAAATTCGTTAAATTCCTGTTCAAGATTCTCCATATCAAAAGCACGTTCATCATCGGGATGAATATTGTGCCGTTCGCGCAAGATTGCCTTTACTTTTTCACCTACAAGCGTTGCAGATACTCCATCCTGTGAAGTAATGGCATAACCCCCACTCACAACATCGCCTAAATTAAATGTTCTTTGGGTAGTTGTTAAAGGCAAATAAATAACCTGATTGTCGTATTCTCCGCCATTATTGTTGGCCCGATAAGATTTGAAAAGTCCGACAATTTTAAAATACACCCCATTAATGCGCAAATATTGGCCAATAGGGTCCTCATCTTTTTCAAACATTTCCTCATAAACCCGATATCCGATAGATGCAACTTTTCGGTTTTCTGTAATATCGGTTTCATTGATAAATCGTCCCTTCACAAACTGCATTGGATTGATCATATTTGTCGCCGGATAATCGCCCATAACCTGAAAATTCCCAACCTTTTCGCCTCGTACTACATTATTAATAGCACTTCCAAAACCTACAGTTCGTGGAGCGAGATATTTTATTTCCTTTACGCGTTCGAGCAACACTTTTGTATCTTCATTATTGAAACTATAAACTCTTCCCTTGGGAAAACCCTTATAAGATATTGACGTTCGGGCAGGATTTATAAAAACACTATTTGTAGCCAGTTTTCCAAGGCCTCCATAAGCAGCGTCTTTCAATCCTTTGCCCGATCCAAGCATAACCACTAACATAAAGATGCCCCAAAAAACACCGAATGCGGTGAAAAAGGTTCTAAGCTTATTTTTCTTAAGCGTTAAAAAGATTTCCTGCCATTTGTCTATGTCGATTATTTTCATTTTATATCTTTTTATTCGTCTCTTAAAGCAACGACGGGTTTCACACTGGCAGCTTTTCGGGCCGGTACAAATCCAGCCAATGCACCTGCAAAAATTAAAATGAAAGTGGCACCAATTGCAACATCAAAATTGATTTCAGGATGAGAGAAAAATGCAATATCCGGAAGGGTTTTAGAGATTAATTCCAACAATCCTACTCCAAGAACCAAACCGATATATCCTGCAACGGTAGTTATAAGTACCGATTCTTGTAAAACCAAACTAACAACCGACCATGGGGTAGCTCCCAAAGCTTTTCTCACTCCAATTTCTTTGGTTCGGTCCTTTACAACAATCATCATGATATTGCTCACCCCTACTATTCCGGCTATGATCGTTCCCATACCAATGATCCAAATGAACAGGCGGATGTTTTTGAATAAATCCAGAAATCGTTTGAAATCCAAAATGTTATTGTCAACATTTAATGCCCGACGGTCGTCAACTGCAAATTTGTGCTTATTCGCCAAATAGGTTTTTGCCTCATCAGCAACTTTTATACTTTCGGCTATATTTGCATCATCAAATACCAGATAAATAGAAGTCATTTGATTGGCACTGCTAAAAACCCCTTGTGCCGTCGACAAAGGAATGTAAACCCTGTTCAGTACCCGATCACCACTTTTATCATTAAATACACCCACAACTTTAAAGGCAAAATTGTTAATGGTAACATATTCACCGATGGGATCTTTACCATCTTTAAAAAGAGCTTCTTTTACCAATCGGCCAAGGCAAATCACCTTTCTCTTTTCATCTACATCTGCCTTATTGATAAACCTACCAGAAGTAACAATTGCTGCAGCGACATATTCATATGGAGGATGAATGGCATAAATATTGAAATTACCATATTCGCCTTTATAAGAAACCGGAAGGGAGCCAGCGATGGTAAATCGTCCCGTACTTTCGTCAACATCCTGAAGCTTGCTCAAATATTCATAATCTTCGTTCGTAAAAGTTATTGTTCGGCCTGCCTGCATTCCCTTATAAGCAGTTGACGTTGTACCCTGATGTATTCCGATGATGTTTGTTCCATCGTCTTCAAATTGTCGGCGAACCCCATTCTCCAAACCATAACCCGAACCAAGTAAAACAATTAACATGAAAATACCCCAGGCCACACTAAATCCGGTTAAGAAAGTACGTAATTTGTTTTTCTTTATCGTACTGAATATTTCCTGCCATTTATCGATATCGAACATCGGTGTTGTTGTTAAAGTGTAAATAAGCTATTCTGTGGTTTCGTTCATTTTTAATAAATAGTTGATGGCATCATGAGCATCAACGACATGTTTCACCGTGTAACCATTATACTTTATTTCCTTGCTGGTTTCGATCAAAATCTTTTTGTAATCCGCAGGAGTCAAATCATTGTTAACTTCTTTCATCATGGAAACAATAGCTGCAAGTACAAGCGACATAGATGAATTAGAAAAATATGGTTGATCTCCAATATTGTTTCCAACATTTCGGTCTGATTTTAAATAGTTTTCATATTTAAAAAGGAATAATACGTTAAAATCAAAATGAAAAACGTTTAAATCGGCTTCTCTGGCATATGATTTTGGTGAACTTGGAAATAATCCATTAGGCAGGATATTTTCGGGCAAATCGTAGTGTATAAATGTTGTTACAATTCCATGCTCAATTGCTTTTTTAACTGCTTTATCAATTTGTAGTCTTTCCTCTTGTCTAAATGCTTCTGCAGAATAAGTTAGAATATCAATGTCGTTCTCGATGGCCCAGTCAATGGCTTCTGTAATTGCCTCCGCTTCGTTAGCGCGATTTTGATCCCTCGCACAAAGCGCATAGATTTGTACATCCGGTGCAATTTCTTTTAAGGTTGTAGCCATCCATAGTCCATGCTCTGCAATATTCTCAAATGCGTCTATATTTCCCGTAAAATCTTTTCCTCCGGCATACAAATCTTTGTTGGTTGCATAACCAAAGTATTTGCCGATAATACCAACTTTAATTCCTTTTCCTGTTGCCAGTTGCTGAGCTTGTTTGATGTGATGAATAGAATTATAGGTTTCTCTGGTATTTGCATCTGCAAAACTTACAAACCAAGTATTACTTCCACCTGGTTTAATGTTAAAATATACTGATACTGCCAGAAGAAGAAGAAGAAATACGATAAAAAGCTTTTTTTTCATTTTGATTTTATTTTGATTATTTGGTTTCAACACTGATAAGCTTTCTTTCCTTATAAGCCTTTAATTCACCATTAAAAATATCTTTTTCAACAATTCCGTCCTTAAGCCAAATGATACGGTCGGTCCGATTTGCGATGTCTCTTTCGTGTGTTACGATCAGCATGGTTATTCCGTCTTTATTAACTTCCTTTAAAATATCCATTACTTCCATAGAAGTTTGTGAGTCGAGCGCACCGGTTGGTTCATCTGCCAATATAACTTTGGGTTTAGAAATAAGGGCCCGGGCAATGGCAAGACGTTGTTTTTGCCCTCCGGAAAGTTCACTGGGCAAATGATCGGCCCAATCAAGCAGACCCATTCTTTCCAGGTACTCCATTGCGATTCGGTTTCTTTTTTTCCTGCCAACATTTTGGTAATACAAAGGAAGTGCTACATTTTCCATGGCATTTTTAAACGGAATCAGGTTAAAAGATTGAAAAACAAAACCAAGTAGTTTATTTCGGTATTGAGCCGCCTTGGTTTCATTCATGTTTTTTATCAACATTCCGTCTAAAAAATAATCTCCTTCATCATGCGTATCCAGCAATCCGACAATATTTAACAAGGTTGATTTTCCCGAACCGGATGATCCCATCACAGAAACCATCTCTCCTTCATTAATATTAACTTCAATCCCTTTTAACACATGTAATTTATTGTTTCCGGTTGCATAGGTTTTGTGGATATTTTCAAGTCTTATCATCATAAAAATTATTATATACGGTAAATCTTCATTTGTTTGTCAACAAATGCAATTTCAGGTGAGTTAGTTTATTGATGGTGCAAATCGATAAAACTGCTTCTATTTTGATATATTAGACAGTTCAACCATATAAAAGGTTACAATATTAATTGCTTCTCAAAAAGAATATTTAACTTGTAGCTGCGTTTATAGTTTGGCTAATGATAAAAATCAAACACATTTGAATATCTATTTAAAAAAAAGAAGGTGGAAAGTATTATTGCTCACCATGGCAATTATCATCGTAGGTGGTTCGCTTTGGTATACCAATACACTTGTTACCAAATTTGCTCAAAATGAGCGAACAAATGTCAATATTTGGGCGAATGCCATTCAACGAAAAGCCGACCTTGTAAATTATACGGATGAGTTTTTTGAAGGGATTCGAAAAGAAGAACAAAAGCGGGCTGAATTATTAGCCGAAACTTACAAAAGAATTGCCATCGAGAGTAATTCAAACGACATCACTTTTTATGCAAATATCATTTTGAACAATACTACCATTCCTGTTATATTAACCAATCAGAACGACAGTATACTTGGAAGCTTAAACATTGATTTTAATACAGACAGTATATTATTTTTAAGCGGTGATTTAAAAAATGAATTCCTCATATTTGATCCGATTTATGCTGAATATGCTCCTGATGAAATACGAATTCTGTATTATAAAGAATCCACCATTTTTACGGAATTACGCTTGGTTTTAGATGATTTAATCGAAACCTTTTTTTCAGAGGTGGTGACTAATTCTGTTTCTGTTCCGGTAATTGTTACGGATAGTACACATGAAAATATTTATGCATATGGAAATATTGATTCCGTTAAAATGCAGGACAAATTGTTTGTCAGGAACAAGATTGCCCATATGTCGAAAGAAATTAAGCCCATAAAATTACAACTTCCTAAAAGCGGTACCACCTATATTTTTTATGAGGATTCGGAATTGTTAAAACAAATCCGGTATTATCCCTTTATACAATTTATCATTGTTGGTTTATTTTTCTTTATAGCATATTTATTGTTTAGTACCGCCCGAAAATCGGAACAAAATCAGGTTTGGGTTGGGATGTCAAAAGAAACCGCCCATCAACTGGGTACCCCCATATCATCCATGATGGCCTGGATTGAATTATTAAAGTTAAAGGGGGTTGACGATGAATCAGTTTCGGAGATCGAAAAAGATATAGAACGATTGCAAAACATTACTGAGCGTTTCTCTAAAATTGGTTCACCACCTAAACTTGAAGATGAAAATATTGTACAACTATTATATGATAGTGTTAATTACCTAAATAAAAGGACCTCAAAAAAAATCACTTACACGATTAATCAATCGGCCGATCTTGCAATAATTGTACCTATTAATAAAAATTTATTTAGCTGGGTAATCGAAAACTTGTGCAAAAATGCGATTGATGCAATGAATGGTAGCGGTCAAATCACCATTAACATTCAGGAAGAAAAACAGGGTGTCGTCATTGATATTTCCGACACCGGAAAAGGAATTCTACTATCTAATTTTAAAACTGTTTT
>PHDM01000075.1 GCA_002840985.1 Bacteroidetes bacterium HGW-Bacteroidetes-17 | reverse complement strand
TTAATCAAACAATTCCTCGTGGCTTGCCGCGAGGTTTCCTAATACTCTCCCCTGAAAATCAGGGGAGATGTCAGTCGAAAGACTGACAGAGGTGTGAGAAATAATGAAAATTCGATTTTCAGCTTGCAGAAATAAAGTATGACAATACTATTAGGCGAGTAATCCTTAGCTTCTTCAGGGATAGTCAACTTTAAGAATTTTTTTAATAATTTAACACCATCCAAGCATTGGATTTTTAATTTGGATAAAATTTGTGGTACATCATTTTTAATGCTTCTGTATCTCCTATAATTATTAATAATTGTTAAAATTTAAGAAGCTTAAACCATTAATTTCGTATCCTTGTAAATATTTAATTTGACATAGCAAAAAATGAGAATTGCCCTTTTTGGAATGTTGCCCGATCAAGCTTCCATGCCTTATATCCAACAGTTAATCAGAAAACTGGAAGAGGTTAATTGTAGTATATTGGTTTATGGGCCTTATTTTGAAAAATTCGAATCTAATATAATTTTCATTAAACCATTTCAGTTATTCAATACCCACGAGGAATTAGTAAATAATGTGGATTATTTGCTCTCGATTGGAGGCGACGGAACCTTTTTGGATACGGTAAGATTGATTAAAGATTCAGGGGTACCTGTCCTAGGTATCAATATGGGTCGTCTGGGATTTTTATCCAGCATTTCAAAGGATGAAATATCTGATGCTGTAAATGCCTTGGTAAATAAGGACTTCAAACTAGTCCCCCGAATATTGGTAAAGCTCATCACAAAAGAAGGATTATTTGGGGATTTGAATTATGGGCTCAATGAAGTGTCTATCAGAAGAAGGGATTCCTCTTCATTAATGGTACTGCACGTTTATGTTGACGGTGAAATGCTAAATTCTTATTGGGCGGATGGATTAATTATTGCAACGCCTACTGGATCAACCGCTTATTCGCTAAGCTGCGGCGGGCCAATACTTACACCGGGGTCCAAGAACTTTGTGATTACACCAATTGCAACACACAATTTAACCGTACGGCCCTTCGTTATACCCGACGACAGCAAAATCAGGATAGAACTTGAAGGGCGTAATGAACAGTTTCTTGTTAGTCTCGATTCCAGAACTGAATCGATCGACAAACCACTTGTATTGAATATCGAAAAAGAAACTTTTAATATTAATCTGATCCAAATGTCCAACAAAAACTTTTTCTCTACAATCAGGGATAAGTTAAAATGGGGATTGGATATTAGAAATTAATGCACGTGGATAGCCTGATTTTCAAAAAAAAATGTAATTTTGCAGGCTCAAATTTTATGAAGAAAACAGCGGTTCTAATAACAGTTATTTTGCTTTTTCAGGCGAAAATCTATTCTCAAACGATGGAGGTTGGGTTATTTGGTGGTGGATCGTATTATCTCGGCGATATAAACCCTGGGATGCATTTTCAGCAGATCAAACCGGCTGTCGGTGTTATTGCAAGATATAACCATGACACCAGATGGTCGTTACGATTAAGTGCTTTGACGGGAAAGGTTGCCGGTTCTGATTTTATAAGTAAAAAAGTATTAGATCGGAATTTAATTTTTGAATCACCAATATCTGAAATAGCTACTGTGGTAGAGTTTAATTTTTTTCCGTATGTAAATGGCAGTGCGTATAATTATTTTACGCCCTATATTTTTGGAGGTGCTTCGATGTTCTGGTTTAATCCTCAGGTAGATGGCGTAAAGTTAGCTGAACTTGTTGATGATACTGATCCATTACGTACCTACTACGGAACCGAAAATGTGATCTATAACCGGCATGGGATTGCAATTCCGTTTGGAATTGGTGTAAAATATAGCGTGAGCCAAAACATTGGCTTAGGTTTTGAGTGGGGTATGCGAAAAACTTTTACCGATTATATTGATGATATCAGTACCAACTATTACATAAATACTAGCGAATTTGATCCCAGCAATCCAAGCCATCAATATTCGGATCCGAAATTAGTAACTGATCCAACTTTTGAGCGTATTGCAGGTGAACAGCGCGGTAATTCAAAAACCATGGATTGGTTCAATTTTGTAGGGATTTCGATCACGGTTGAATTTGATATTTTTAACAAAACTACCTGTGTTGATTTTACCGATGGATACAGAAAATATTAAGGAAGCATGAATTTAAAGGACCAAATTAACCTTGACAGATTACCACAGCATATTGCCATCATTATGGATGGGAATGGGCGTTGGGCAAAGCAGCAAGGTAAGCAGCGTACTTTTGGTCATCAAAATGGAGTGAATGCCGTAAGAGAAGCTTCAGAATCGGCAGCTGAGCTAGGGGTTCGATATTTAACTTTATATGCTTTTTCAACCGAAAACTGGAACCGCCCAAAATATGAAATTGATGCACTAATGCAGCTGTTGGTCGAATCTATCGACAAGGAAACACCTACCCTCAACAAAAACAATATCAGGCTCAATGCCATTGGAGATATAAAAAGTTTGCCCGAAAAGAGTTATAATCAATTATTGAAAACCATTAAAGAAACTGCAGGTAACGACCGGATGACTTTAACACTAGCTCTGAGTTATAGTTCGAGATGGGAAATCACAGAAACCGTCAAATTAATTTCATCTAAAATAGAAAATAAGGAGTTAAACATTGATGATATAGATCAGCAGCTTATCTCCTCTTATTTAAACACATCATCAATGCCTGATCCGGAATTGTTGATCCGCACAAGCGGTGAACTGCGAATAAGTAATTTTCTTTTATGGCAGATTGCATATTCAGAGTTATATTTTACCCCAAAATTATGGCCCGATTTTAAAAAAGAAGACTTATACGATGCCATTATAGATTACCAAAATCGAGAACGAAGGTTTGGAAAGACAAGTGAACAAATTTTAAAGAATACGGTAGAATGATAAAAAAGGAAGCATTATATAAGCGCCTGATAAAGTTCGTCATTATTGTAATGATGTTAAGTTTCTCGAATATTTCTAGAGCTCAGGTTTCTAGCGAACTTTCAACTATGAAGATTGATTATAATGATCCTAAATTTTACAAAATAGGTGAAATGACATTCTCCGGGATTAATTATCTCGAAAGTAATGTTTTAATGATGCTATCAGGGCTAAATATAGGGGATGAAATTCAAATTCCGGGGGATGATTTAGCAACGGCAATCAAAAAACTTTGGAAACAAGGATTAGCCGAAGATATAAAAGTTAAAATTACCGATTTGAAGGACGGGAAAATAAGTCTGAGTTTCGAGCTTACTGAAAAGCCCCGCTTGGCTGATTTTAAATATATCGGCATAAGAAAAGGCGAAACAGACGCGATCAATGATAAAATAAATATTCAACGTGGAGCCGTCGTGACCGACTATTTGCTTTCAAGAATAAAAAATACCATTATTAAACATTATATTGATAAGGGCTTTTTAAATACAACCGTTGATTTTAAAAAAATTCAGGATACCAGCCTTCAAAATGCCATCAGTCTTCAAATTTTGATCGATAAGGCCGAAAAAATCAAAATTTATAATATTAATGTTATTGGAAACGATAATTTTTCGGATAAAAAAGCAAAACGCGCTTTAAAGGAGACAAAAGAAATGGGCAATTTCAATCCTTTAGGCAATATTGAAGATTTATTGTTTGATGTAATAACAACTGCAACCCGATTTGACTTTGCCGCTATGGTTGATAGTATGAGTGTTTATGCTGATAATAATCTCAGACTTCATATTTTTAAATCATCTAAATTTATCAAAGAGAGTTATTCCGACGATAAAATGGCTCTCATAGAAAAATATAATGCACTCGGATATCGAGATGCTAAAATCATAAAGGATTCTGTTTATGTTCATGATGATAAAACCATCAATATTGATATTACTATTGAAGAAGGACGTCAATATTATTTCCGCAATATTACCTGGAGTGGAAATACAATTTATCCATCGGAATTTTTAAGTGCTGTTTTGAACATCGGTAACGGAGATATTTATAATAAGGAATTACTCGAGAAAAACCTTTCGTATAACCCAAATGGAACTGACGTTAGTGCCTTATACATGGATAATGGTTATTTGTTTTTTCAGGCGGAGCCAATTGAAGTTAAAATTGATAATGATTCAATCGATATTGAAATAAGAATTAGGGAAGGCAAACAGGCACGTATAAAAAATGTAACAATTACAGGTAATACACGAACAAATGATCATGTAGCCATGCGTGAAATTCGAACAAGGCCTGGTCAGTTATTCAATCGGGAGTTACTCATCAGGACTCAACGGGAACTGGCACAATTAAGGTATTTCGATCCGGAAACCTTATCTCCCGATGTACAACCCAATGCAAGCGATAATACGGTCGATATTGATTATAAAGTTGATGAAACATCCTCCGACCAGTTTGAGTTATCTGGTGGATGGGGTTATGGGCGTATCATTGGAACATTTGGATTGAGTTTTAATAATTTCTCGATCAGAAATGTATTTAAAAAAGGAGCATGGCGACCGGTACCAACAGGTGATGGCCAAAAACTTTCCTTAAAGTTTCAAACCTATGGGAAGGGGTATTTCAATTATAGTGCTTCATTTACCGAGCCTTGGTTTGGAGGTAAAAAACCTGTTTCATTATCCGTTTCATATCATCATTCAATGTATTCAAATGGATTGTCAAAAGGGGATGAACTCAGATCTTCGTTTGCTACCGATGGATTTACGGTTGGGATGGGTAAGCGATTATCATGGCCTGATGACTCTTTTACGCTAATGCAAGCAGTAAGCATGCAGCTATATAAGCTCGATAACTACGGAAGCATATTTAAATTTGGCACAGGGAATGGAAATTTCCATAATTTTAATTATAGTATAACTTTTGGTAGAAATTCGGTTTACTCTCCCATTTATCCACGAGGAGGTTCTGATATTTCTTTAAGCCTCGAACTTACCCCTCCTTATTCTTTGTTGAATAATAAGGATTACGCATCGCTTGATGAAGATGAAAGATTTAAGTGGATCGAATATTATAAGTGGAAGTTTAATTCAAGCTGGTATATCGAAATTTTTGATAAACTGATATTGAGTACCAGAGTTAAATTCGGATTTCTTGAAACCTATAATAAATCCGAACTTGAAGTATCTCCGTTTGGACGCTTTTATCTAGGGGGCGACGGGCTGTCAAACCAATATAATTTAGATGGTCGGGAAATCATCGCAATGCGTGGTTATACCAATGAATCTGTTACACCACAATATTATAAGGATAAAAATATTGGAGGTACCATTTATTCAAAATACACTTTAGAGTTGAGGTATCCTTTATCGCTTAATCCAAGTGCAACCATCTATGCATTAGCATTTCTTGAGGCTGGGAATTCGTGGGAAAATTTCAAAACCTTTGATCCGTTCGATGTCAGACGTTCAGCAGGTTTAGGAATCAGGTTCTTTATGCCAATGTTTGGCTTGCTTGGTCTGGATTGGGGCTATGGCTTTGATAAAATCCCCGGACTTCCGGAT
Source organism: Bacteroidetes bacterium HGW-Bacteroidetes-17 (assembly GCA_002840985.1). Classification (GTDB taxonomy): domain Bacteria; phylum Bacteroidota; class Bacteroidia; order Bacteroidales. The sequence goes on along the minus strand of PHDM01000075.1, from coordinate 11,379 downwards.
GCAAATGGTTCACAATTCCATTTCTCAATAAATCAATCTATTGATTAGACTTGGCAGGCTTTTTGCTCTGTATCGACGAATAAGCATTAGTTTATTAAACATAAATTATAGGAGAAAACAATATGAAGAAGATAACCTTAACTTTAACCATTATCTTATTGATGGTTCTGGGAGCAAATGCCCAACGATATGCGTATGTTGATTCGGAATACATTCTTTCAAATATTCCTGAATATAACGATGCTCAAGATTATTTAAACGATTTATCAGTTACCTGGCAATCAGAAATTGAAGCTAAATTTGCCGAAATATCACGTTTGTATGAGAATTTTCAAAATGAAGCTGTTTTATTGCCACAGGAATTAAGAAACAAAAGGGAAGCCGAAATCGTTTCAAAAGAACAACAAATCCATGAGCTCCAGCAAAGCAAATTTGGTTCGGAAGGTGAATTGGACCAAAAAAGAAAAGAACTGGTACAACCAATACAGGAGAAAGTGTATAATGCAATTTCAAAAATAGCGGTAGAGAAAAATTATGGTTTTGTTTTTGACAAAGCTGCAGGACTTTCTATCCTTTATACCGATCCAAGTCTTGACATTAGTGATGATGTTTTAGATGAAGTTGGAACCTTAATACAAACTGTTAGGCGCGAGGATCGAAAAAGATAGCTTTTAGTAAGATTTTGTCGTGAATTTTAAGATTTATTAATAAATTAAATTTAAGAATTTTGATTTATTTGTATAAATTTGCCACTTAATCTGGTTATGAACTTTAATCTTAAAAAATGAAAAAAATTGTAGTTGTTATCAGCTTGGTGTTATTAGGAAGTGTTTCTTGTTTGTTTGCACAAACTAATGCAAAATTGGGATACATTAATTCTGCTGAATTAATGCAAGTTATGCCAGGTAAAGATACTGTGGAAGCAAGAATAACAGAATATAGAAGCTCATTGGAGCAAACAATGCAGGTAATGTATCAGGAATATCAAGGCAAAGTACAGGATTACCAAAATAACCTGGCTACCATGTCGCAAATAATCAAACAAACTAAAGAAAGAGAACTGAATGATTTGCAAAGCCGAATTGAACAATTTCAGCAATCAGCTGACTCTGATCTTCAGGCTAAACAAGCTCAACTCTTCGCTCCTGTTACAAATCGTGCAAAAGAAGCAATCAATGCCGTTGCCAAAGAAAATGGTTATACCTACATTTTTGATCTTAGTGTAGGAGCCGTAATCTATTTTGAAAAAGGGGAAAACATTTTACCTTTAGTTAAGGCTAAATTAGGCATCAAGTAAACAAACAAAATCTACAAAAAAAGCCGGATCAACATGATTCGGCTTTTTTTTGATTACTATTTTAATGGCTATAGATCATCTGATTTAAGAATTTATTCGTGAGACTCAAATTTCAGGAGTAAGCGAACTGAAATTTGCAAGACGAACAATCCCGACGAAGTCGGAGGGTTATACCCCACAGCTCTGTTGCGGAATTAGTTTCTCCCGAATACTCAGGACTTTGGGGTTTCATACCCGTGATTCTCTATTTTTTATACCAACTTGCATAAAGGGAGTAGCTGTTTGCAATTCGCTCAATTTCTCCTTCAACCAAATCCTTATCAATTTCTTTGATTTTTATTGCAGGAACGCCGCCATAAACACTTCCGGTAGTCACATGTGTGTTTTTTGAAACTACTGCCCCTGCCGCTATTATTGAATTACTTTCAATCACTGCATCATCCATAATAATAGCACCCATCCCAATTAATACATTATCTTTAATCGTGCAACCATGAATAATTGCCCCATGGGCAATTGAAACGTTATTTCCAATATTTACGGGTGATTTCTGATAGGTACAATGAATAATTGCACCATCCTGAATGTTAACATTATTCCCAATTCTGATATAATGTACATCGCCCCTGATGATAGCATTAAACCAGACACTGCATTTATTGCCAATAATAACATCTCCGACAATGGTCGAATTTTCGGCAATAAAACAATCGGTGCCAATTTGAGGAAGAAAACCATTAACTTCTTTTATGAGTGCCATGTTGGGTTTAATGTTTTAACTGTTTTTTGGATAATCGATTGAATAATGCAGTCCCCTGCTTTCTTTCCGGTTCATCGCCATTTTTGTGATCAGATAGGCTACATTTATAAGGTTTCTTAATTCGCAGATTTGAATGGTAAGTATCGATTTGTCAAATAGATCTTCGGTTTCTTTATAAATAAGTTTGAGACGGGTTAAGGCTCTTTGAAGTCTTAAATTTGAGCGAACAATACCAACATAGTTTGTCATGATTAATTGAAGTTCCCTGTATGTTTGAGTGATCAAGACAAGTTCTTCATTCAACACAGTACCTGATGAATCCCAATCTGGAATTTCATTGCAAAAATTAGTATTTTTAAAAACCTTGATTGCATCTACACTTGCCCTGTGCGAAAAAACGGCCGCCTCAAGCAGTGAGTTTGAAGCCAGTCGATTGGCTCCATGTAAACCGGTTGAAGCACATTCACCCGATGCATATAAATTTTGAATGGTACTTCTTGAATATTCATCGACTTTAATGCCTCCGCATGAATAATGTGCAGCCGGAACTACGGGAATCATTTCTTTGGTAAAATCAATACCAATACTTAAACATTTGGCATAAATGGTTGGAAATTCAACAATTAACTTGTTTTTATCTAAATGGGTACAATCCAAATAAACATAATCATCACCGCTCAGTTTTAGCTCCGAAGCAATGGCACGGGCTACAATATCACGAGGAGCTAATGAGCCCCTTGCGTCATATTTATTCATGAATTTTTCACCTTTTTGGGTTTTCAAAATTCCTCCAAACCCTCTCATAGCTTCAGTTATCAGAAAAGATGGGGTTTCGCCCGGATTGTAAAGCGAGGTTGGATGAAATTGGATAAACTCCATATTCTCAATCACTCCTTTAGCACGGTAAACCATTGCAACACCATCACCGGTAGCCAGTTTGGGATTGGTAGTTGTGCTGTAGGTATTTCCCAATCCTCCGGTTGCAAGTAAGGTAATTCTTGAAAGTATAGTATGGATTTTATTGGTTTTGATATCTAAAACATAAGCGCCAAAACATTTAACATCTTTGGTTTGTTTGTTTACCTCCATATTGAGGTGGTGTTGGGTAATCAAATCCAGGCTAAAGTGATTTTCAAGGAGTTCAATATTTGGATGGTTTTGAATTTGACTAAGCAGTGCTCTTTGAATTTCCTGTCCGGTGCTGTCCTTATGATGAAGAACACGATACTCAGAGTGGCCCCCTTCTCTTGCCAGATCATATTTACCTGAATCTTGCTGATCAAATTGTGTACCCCATTCTATCAATTCTTTTACACGTTCGGTAGATTCGGTGATGGTCAATCTGACAATATCCGGATTGCTCAGTTCATCCCCGGCAATCATGGTATCACGAATATGTTTTTCGTAGGTGTCCGGCGAATACATTACCGCGGCAATTCCTCCCTGGGCATATCTGGTTGCCGTTTCTTCTGCTTTTTCTTTACTGATAATACAAACGGTACCATGCTCGGCTACTTTAAGTGCAAAACTCAAACCGGCGATCCCGGAGCCAATAACCAGAAAATCAAATTTTTTACGCATGACTCATTCAATTCAAAATAAACTATATACCTAATAGTGATTTTATCGGATCCTGTCCGCCAAATAACATTTTTGCAGGGTCTTCAATTAATTCTTTGATTTTTACCAAAAAGCTAACCGAATCTTTTCCATCAACAATGCGATGATCGTAAGATAAAGCAAGGTACATGATTGGCTGAATTTCAACCTTGCCGTTTACTGCAACTGGGCGATCTACAATATTGTGCATGCCCAAAATTGCACTTTGAGGAGGATTGATAATAGGAGTGGAGAGCATTGACCCGAAAACACCACCATTGGTGATCGTGAAGGTACCACCGGTCATATCATCAAGTGTAATTTTATTATCCCTTGCCTTTGCTGCCAGTTCTTTTATTTTAAGTTCAATTTCGGCCAAACTCATTCCTTCTGCATTGCGCAATACAGGAACCACTAATCCTTTTGGGGCACTAACTGCAATACCAATGTCGGCATATTTAAAATGTACGATTTCTTCACCATCAATTTGGGCATTAATTTGAGGAAATAAGATTAATGCTTCAGCCACAGCTTTTGTAAAGAATGACATGAATCCAAGTCCAACACCGTGAGTTTCTTTAAAAGCATCTTTATATTGTTGCCGAATTTCCATTACCGGACCCATATTCACCTCATTAAAAGTTGTGAGCATCGCAGTTTCATTCTTTACGGAAACCAATCTTTTTGCAAGCTTCAATCGAAGGGTCGACATTTTTACTTTTTCAACATCACGACTTGTTATAGTATTTACAAGGGTTTTATGATCAGTATTTTTTTCTTTGCTGCTTAAATAAAACTCAACATCTTTTTTAGATAACCTTTGATTCCTGAAAAACTGAATGAGTTGTGCTTCATCAATCTGATGTTCGCCCATTAGTTTTTGAGCCAAAGGAGAAACATGCGCAAATCCTGTCGGGGATGCAACTGCTTTTATTTCTTTTGTAGCATCAGGGTTAATGGGTTTGGGTTTTGTTTCGGAAACCGAACCTTGGGATTTTACTTCAGGGATTTGAGCCCCTTCTTTTTCAGGAATGGCTACCGATGAGTCAATGATTGCAATGACAGTCCCAACATCAATGGTTTCACCAGCTTCCACCTTTATTTCAATTTTGCCAGCTTCTTCAGCAGCAATGCTCAAGGTTGCTTTATCCGAATCAATTTCGGCAATTTCCTGATCTTTTTCAACATAATCACCGTTTGCAACCAGCCAATTGGCCAATTGAACTTCAGAGATTGATTCACCCGGACTGGGAACTTTTATTTCAATTTTCATAGATGTTAAAGCTTTTTAAGGGCTGAAAAAGAACTGCTATCACTCTTTTTAGGATCAATATTTATCTCTTTCTCAAAGGTACGCCATTTATTTCCAATACAAACCATTTCACATTCTTTCAATAAATTCGGGCAATTACATTCTTCGAACGTTTTATCAATAATTTTTTGTTGCCTGATTGCATGAAATTTAGAGGAGCCTGTAGCAGGAGAGCCGCTTGCAGGTCGGGCAATGTTCTTTAATGGAACATCTGTAAAATTATGATGTAAGAAAGTCCAGGCACCCATGTTTACAGGTTCTTCCTGCACCCAAATCCAGTTTTTGCTGTTTTTATATTTCTTAATAATTGATCTGAGTTGCTTAATTGGCAACGGATAAATTTGTTCGAGCCGTACAAGCGCAATATTCGTGTTATTTAGTCTTTGTTTTTCTTCCAATAAATCATAGTAAATTTTACCACTACAAAATACAACTTTTGTTATCTGATCCGGATCTGCACTTTGATCATCTATAACCTCTTTAAAACCATTTAGCGCAAAATCTGCTAAAGGAGAAACGCATTTTGGATGCCGAAGCAAACTTTTTGGAGTGAAGATGATCAGAGGTTTTCGGAAATCTCTTTTGAATTGGCGGCGTAAAACATGAAAGAAATTGGCAGGGGTTGTGCAATTTACAATCTGCATATTATTCTCCGCACATAAAATCAAAAAGCGTTCCAATCGCGCACTTGAATGTTCAGGTCCTTGACCTTCATAACCATGTGGAAGTAGCAAAACCAAATCATTCATTACGTTCCATTTGTCTTCGGCACTACTTAAAAACTGATCGATAATAATCTGAGCGCCATTGTTGAAATCGCCAAATTGAGCTTCCCAAATGGTAAGACTATGAGGTGTGGTTAATGAATAACCATATTCAAATCCCAGTACCCCATATTCAGATAAAGGTGAATTGAAAATTTCAATCGAAGCCTTTTTATCTTTAATATGGTTTAAAGGGAGGTATTCTTCTTCCGAGTCTTCCAATCGTAAAACCGCATGTCGATGACTAAAGGTGCCACGAGCCACATCCTGCCCGCTTAAACGGATTGGGATTCCTTCCATCAATAAACTGCCATAAGCAAGTAATTCGCCCATGGCCCAATCAAGAGCCTGACCATCTTCAATCATTTTGAGCCGATCATCCTGTAATTTGATTGTTTTTCGAAACAGTTTGATATGATCGGGAATAGTTGAAATTTGGGTTCCAATCTCTGTCAATAACTTTTTTGAAACGCTTGAATCCGGTGATAAGTCAAAATCATCGAACTTTGCTTTTCGGATATTTTTCCAGGTTTCTTCTAAGAAGAATGTAATATGGGATTTTTCGATTTTTTTAGAGTCTTCAAAACTTTGCTTGAGCGATTCTGAAATTTGAGATTCTATTTTTTCGCATTCCTGTTCAGTAATGTCTCCTTTTTCAAGAAGTTTTTTCTTGTAAATTTCATGTGGATCAGGATGCTTTTCAATTATTTTGTAGAGTAGGGGTTGTGTGAAACGCGGTTCGTCGCCTTCATTATGTCCATATTTACGATAACAAAGCAGATCAATAAACACATCTTTACTAAATTTTGTACGGAATTCAATGGCCAATCCCACTGCGTATACAACAGCCTCCACATCATCACCATTTACATGAAAAACAGGTGATTGTATTGTTTTGGCGATGTCAGTGCAATAGGTACTTGTACGGGCATCGAGATAATTGGTGGTAAAGCCAATTTGGTTGTTAATAACGAGGTGAATGGTTCCCCCGGTATTATAACCTGATAAACCTGCCATCTGAATGACTTCGTAAACTATTCCTTGTCCGGCAATGGATGCATCACCATGGATCAGGATTGGCGTTATTTTATTTGTGTCACCGTTATAATCATGATCTATCTTAGCCCTAACAATCCCTTCAACCACCGGATTAACGGCTTCAAGGTGAGATGGGTTTGGCGAAAGTGTCAGTTGAATATCCTTTCCTCCGGCAGTTTTTTGTTTAGAAGTGTATCCAAGATGATATTTTACATCGCCAAGTAAAGTTTCATCATCGTATTCTTTTCCCTCAAATTCACTAAAAATCTCCCTGATAGGTTTCTTTAGAATATTTGCCAGAATATTTAGCCTGCCCCGATGTGCCAATCCTATTACAAATTCTTCATTTCCTGCGTCAGCTCCTTTTTCGATAATTGCATCCATTGCAGGGATGAGTGATTCAGCACCTTCTAACGAAAATCTTTTTTGCCCGGGAAATCTTTTATGAATAAATTTTTCAAAATTTACCGCTTGGGTCAACTTTTCCAGAAGATGTGACTTTTGTTTAAGTTCGAGCACTTGTGAATTTTTGGTCGATTCCATTTTATCTCGAAGCCATTGAAGCATTTCAATGTTTCGGATATAAGTATACTCAGCTCCGATGGATTGACAATAGGTCGCATTAAGATGATCAACAATTTGTAGAAGTGTAGCTCTTCCTATGCCAATTTCATTGCCAGCCTGAAAATTTCTTTTCAGATCAGATTTTGTCAGATCGAAATTTTCAATATCAAGTGTTGGGCTATATGTTCGGCGTGCCCGAACCGGGTTTGTTTTAGTAAACAAGTGCCCACGCTGGCGATAGGCATTTATTAAATTGATGACTTTAAACTCATCGGGATAAACCCTGATATTATTTTCTGTTTGGGCGTAGTTAGTTCTTGAAAATTCATATCCTTCAAAAAACATCCTCCAACTTTCATCAACCGAACCAGGATTTTCTTTAAAATTCTTGTAAAGATCTTCAATTACATCCGGGTCAATATTATTCAAATAAGAAAACTTATCCATCCTCTTTAAGCTAATTTAATTGCAAAAGTAATAATAATTAATCAGCTTGTTTACTTAGACTTACAGTTAATTGTTTCACAAATGTTCAAAAAAAAAGTCCATCCTATGGATGAACTTTTGTGCAATTCTTCGTAATAGCTTTTATTTTATTCAGGTGAAATTGCTTCAACTGGGCAAACGTCTGCGCATGAACCACAGTCAGTACATACGTCCGGGTCAATTACATAGATGTCACCTTCAGAAATTGCATCAACAGGACATTCGTCAATACAAGTACCACAAGCGGTACAATCGTCACTTATTTTATAAGCCATGATCTTTTATTTTATGTTAATAATTGAAAAATATTTTATGCAAATATAATGAGTTTCTGCCAATCAATGAGTGTATAAATAATTTATATGCATTCTAAATAACAGAAATTTAAGGAGTTAAGTCATCGGTTCTTATTGATAATTAAACACTTCTGTAACATTTCTGTCAAATTTATATTTTATACAAAATAGTGATGGGTTGAATTGTTTATGTTTTAACAATTGTAAGTCATACAGAATCAGGCAGTAAGGCGGTAATATATTTATTGTGAAAAAAATAACAGTGCATCGAAAAAATTCAGCGTTACTTTGATGTAACAGAAATAAATGCTTTAACTTTGCCGTGTTTTTTAAACATCAAATGATGGATAATACGAAAAAGAATCCGATTGTTGAATTAGACAATGTAGTATTAAGATTCGCCGGTGATTCTGGCGATGGGATGCAATTGACGGGAGCTTTGTTTTCAGATTCCGCTGCATTTGCAGGTAACGATTTCGCCACCTTTCCCGACTATCCGGCCGAAATCAGGGCACCTCAAGGAACTGTTGCCGGGGTATCAGGATTTCAAATTCATTTTGGGCATACCAATATACATACTTCAGGCGATTTAGCCGATGTATTGGTAGCCATGAATCCTGCTTCCTTGAAAGCTACTCTGAAGTGGACCAAACCGAGTGCTACAATTATTGTAGATACGGATACCTTTATTGATAAAGGGTTCGAGAAAGCTGGATATACAGGTAATCCGCTTGAAGACAATTCTTTAGATGGCTTTAATGTTATTAAAGCTCCAATTTCAATGTTGACCAAAAAGGCAGTTGAAGAACTGGATCTTGATAATAAGGTGGCTCTTAAGAGCAAAAACATGTTCGCATTGGGTATTGTACTTTATCTTTTTAATAGGGAGCTTGACAAAACCAATGAATTTTTTGAACGAAAGTTTAAGAAAAACCCAATTATCGTTGAGGCTAACAAAAGGGTACTTCGGGCAGGTTTTAATTTTGCCGAGAATATTGAAGCGATAAGCCAGACGTATAATGTACAGCCTGCTGTTCTTGAAAAAGGGACTTATAGAAATATTACCGGAAACGTGGCCACGGCATGGGGCTTTTTAGCAGCGGCTGAAAAATCAGGATTGCAACTTTTTCTGGGTTCTTATCCTATTACTCCTGCAACTGAAATCCTGCAAGAACTTACCAAGCACAAACAATTAGGAGCCAAAGCCTTTCAGGCAGAGGACGAAATCGCAGGTATTTGTTCATCTATTGGAGCCAGTTATACAGGTTCACTAGCACTTACATCGACATCTGGTCCGGGACTTTCATTAAAAAGTGAGGCTATCGGCTTAGCTGTTATGACCGAATTACCGATTGTAATTGTTGATGTACAAAGAGGCGGACCATCTACAGGTCTGCCGACTAAATCTGAACAATCAGATTTATATCAGGCTTTATTTGGACGAAACGGGGAAGCTCCGGTAATTGTTATTGCAGCCATTACTTCTGAAGATTGTTTTTATTCAGCTTTTGAAGCTTCTAAATTAGCAGTTGAGCATATGACTCCGGTCATTCTTCTTACAGATGGTGCGCTGGCTAATGGCTCGGAAGTTTTTCGTATCCCTAAAATGGCTCAGATGCCAAAGATAACCCCTCCAATTGCAAAAGCAAATGATCCGCTATATAAGCCTTATATAAGAAATGAGGACAAACTAAGTCGCCAATGGGCAATACCCGGTACTGAAGGTTTACGTCACAGAATTGGTGGACTGGAAAAAGAAAATGGTTCAGGCAACGTATCTCACGATCCGATGAATCACCAAATCATGACCCAAATCAGGGATGAAAAAGTACAACGAGTGGCTAATTTTATTCCTGAGCAGAAAATTATTGGTGCCGAAGAGGGTGATCTTTTAGTTGTTAGTTGGGGCGGAACTTATGGTGTGATGCTTACGGCTGTTGAAAAAATGCTGGCAGATGGACATACAATCAGTATGGCACATTTCAAGTATATCAATCCTTTGCCCAAAAACACCGATGAGATTCTTAAGAAGTTCAAAAAAATTCTGGTTTGCGAATTGAACAATGGTCAATTTGTAAATTATTTAAGAATGAAATACCCTGCATATAATTACCAGCAGTATAATAAAGTTCAGGGATTGCCTTTTATGGTTTCCGAATTAGAAGAAAAATTTATCTCCATCTTAAATGATCAAAAATCATGACGGCAGATCAACATATCGACATTCAAAACATTCCTCAATTAACCAGAGAGGATTTTGTTAGCGATCAAATGGTTAAATGGTGCCCAGGTTGTGGCGATCATGCCATTTTGAAATCAATGGAAAAAGTATTCCCTCAAATGGGAGTTCGAAAAGAAGATTTTGTGGTAGTATCAGGAATTGGTTGTTCCTCTCGTTTTCCATATTACATGAATACTTATGGTATTCATGGTATTCATGGACGAGCTGCTGCCATTGCTTCAGGAGTCAAAATTGCCAATCCGAACTTATCGGTTTGGATGATCACCGGTGATGGTGATAGTATGGCAATTGGAGGAAATCACTTTATTCATGTGGTTCGACGAAATATTGATATAAACATCCTTTTGTTTAACAATAAAATTTATGGTCTTACCAAAGGTCAGTATTCACCTACAACCCCTAAAGGTAGTATCACGAAAACATCGCCTCAGGGATCGTTTGAAGAACCATTCAATCCGGGTGAGTTAATAATTGGGGCACAGGGTAAGTTTTATGCCAGAGTGGTTGATACAAATCCAAAAATGATGACCGACATTTTAGTTGAATCAGCCAAACATAAAGGGACTTCGGTTGTTGAAATTCTGCAAAATTGCGTTATTTTCAACAATAAGGTTCATAATTTGGTTACTGCAAAGGAAACAAAAGACGATAATCAATTGATTTTGGAAGCAGGTAAACCAATGATTTACGGAGCTGATCGAAATAAAGGGATTATATTGAAAGGAACCCGACTGGAAACAGTTGTTATTGGTGAAAATGGAATTACTGAAGCAGATTTATTGGTTCACGATCCTGCCAATCCTGATCCCGGTATCCATGTCATGCTTTCAAAAATGCAAGTGCCTGAGTTCCCAATGGCATTGGGTATTATTAGAGCTGTTGAGACTGATACTTACGAGGATTTGATGACAAATTCAATCAGTTTTGCAAAACAAAATTCACCCATCAAATGTGTTGATGACCTATTGATGAGTGGAAGTACCTGGGAAATTTAATCGTTCTTTTTCAAAATAGTTAAAGC
>PHDM01000074.1:17088-28432 GCA_002840985.1 Bacteroidetes bacterium HGW-Bacteroidetes-17 | reverse complement strand
GCTTCTTTAACTTTTTCAACCGCAAATTTCATGGCTTCGGGAGATAGGAACTGGCCCTTTTTGATATTTACAAATTTCCCGGTATAAGCGGCGGCAACCAACAATTCGGTTTGTCGGCATAAAAAAGCCGGGATTTGTAAAATGTCAACATATTCGGCAGCAACAACGGCTTCAGCTTCCGAATGGATATCGGTTAAAGTCGGGATGTTAAATTCAAACCCAATTTGTTCAATAAGCTTGAGTGCCTCAAAATCACCAATGCCTGTAAACGATTCAATTTTCGAACGGTTTGCTTTTTTGTACGATGCTTTAAAAATCAGTGGAATCTGATATTTATCGGCTATTCTAACTAATTGTTCAGCAATCATGAATGGCACTGCTTCATTTTCAACAACACAGGGACCTGCAATCAGGAAAAAGTTAGTACTGTCCTGGTACTTTAGGTTGGGGATATTTGGTAGCATATTTTTCTTTTTGGTTTGATTCAAAGATAGAAATTTTGGCTCTTCAAAAAAAGTTTCAGCAATAAAAATTAGTTGTTTAAAAACAGATAAGCATCTGTACCTTTACCTAATTCAGATTTAGGAATAATACTGCCTTTGTGAAGGAGAACAATTAGTTTTGAAAGACTTAAGCCAATTCCAAATCCATCATCTTTTCCTGAATAAAAAGGAATTGGAGCATTATTGGATGATTCATTTGCATTCTTAATCAGATCATATAAGGATTCACTTTAAAATCGCAGCGTCACAATGGTACCTTTGTCTTCTTCCGATCGAATGCTGATATCGCCACCATGTAAGCGCATGATTTGACGTGATAAACTCAGCCCTATTCCCGATCCATTTGTTTTAGTAGTATAAAATGGGATGAAAATCTGATCCATTTGTTCTTTTGAAATGCCACATCCGTTATCAGAAATTTGAATAAAATTAGATTCATTTTCGAAAAATACTTTGAATTGAATTTGTTTATTTTCCGTGTTGTTAAATGATTCCAAAGCGTTTTTAATGAGATTGATCAGCACCTGTTCCAAAAGCTTGAAATCAGCCGATACCATGTGATTTTCAGATTCTATTTTGATTTCATGCCTGATGTTGAGTTTATCGAATTCAGGTTTGAACAGGTCGATCACGTTCCTGAATAAATGACCGATATTGAAGTTTTCTACTTGTATGGATTTCACTTTGGTTAAATTCCGATAATTGTTCACAAAGTCGATCAAACCCAAACTTCTTTTTTCAATGGTATTGGTATTGCTTAAAATATCTTCGATGGTCGAATTTTGAATTTGAGAATTTTTCAAATTTTCAGCTTCCACTTCAATTGATTTTTTTATCGCATGCGTTAAAGTGGTAATTGGGGTCATGGAGTTCATGATCTCATGGCTCAAAATGCTGATCAGCTTTTGCCACGATTCCAGTTCTTTTTCTTCCATCGCGTTTTTGATGTTCTGAAAAGTGACGATGAATACTTCCTGTTCATTCAATATAAAAGTAGTTTTACGCACTAAAACGGGCACTTTTTCAGTAATGCGATTTAGGTTTAAACTTAATTGCCGGTCGTTTTTTATTTGTTTTAAAATCGAAGTAATTTCGTTAGGTAAATTGTTGATTTGAGAAATCTCGGCGGAGGGAAGAATGTTGAACAGTTTCTTAGCAGCATTATTCATCAGCAGAATTTTACCTTCGCTTGTTGCAGAAATTAATCCGGTTTCGATATGCGAAACTACGTGTCGTAAATAGTTGTAATGATTTTCTTTTTCAATAACCGAAGAGCGGATTAATTCTTTAATTCCTTCTGTAATCACATTCAAATCGGATAAAGATTTAATAGGTTGTCTGGTTAACGATTGGGAAAAATCTTTGGATAAAAGCGATGAGAAATAGTTAGTCAGGTTGCGGTTGGTTTTGTTAAAGCAATGAACAAATGCAACGATTTGAATTATTACTAAACTGATAGCGACAATTAAAGTGTACACCCGATTCATATCCTGAATGGCAATACTCACCCATAAAATGTTAAAACTAATTAGAATGATTCGTCCGATTAGTTGGAAGTAAAAATTTTTATAAACCATGTTTTTCCATTTTTGAATACAAAGTAGTACGCGATATTTTCAACATTTTTGAAGCCTTACTCAAATTGCCTTCTGAAATTTTAAGGGCACGGTTAATGGTTTCTTTTTCAATTTCAGCGAGACTTTGGATATTGTTCAATGTTTTAGCTTTTCTGTTGCTCAACTGCGATTGAAAAATGTCTTCCTGCCTGATAATATTTGATTCGGATAAGATGATGGTACGTTCAATGCTGTGTTTTAATTCCCTGATGTTTCCCGGCCAGTGATGGTTTTCCAGCGCTGAAATTGCATCCTGACTGATTTTGAAAGGTCCCTTATTGTATTTTTTCTCAAATTTTTTAATGAAGTAATCTGTTAAGGAATGAAGATCTGAAACCCGTTCTCTCAAAGGTGGAATATAAAGTTCAATGGTATTTAATCTATAGTATAAATCTTCTCTGAATAAATTTTCTGAAATCAAATCATTAATATTCATATTAGTTGCACAAATCAATCGTATGTCAATTGGAATGGGGGTAGAGCTTCCAACCTTTATCACTTCACGATTTTGTAAAACAGTTAATAATTTTGCCTGTAAGGGTAAGCTTAAATTGGTTATTTCATCTAAAAAAAGGGTTCCTCCAGATGCAATTTCGATTCGTCCCATTTTATCTTCTTTTGCATCGGTAAACGATCCTTTGGTGTGGCCGAAAAGTTCACTTTCAAAAAGTGATTCGCTAATGGTTCCCATGTCAATGCTGATAAATGCAGCATTCGACCGGTTTGATTTTCGGTGAATTTCACGGGCAATTAATTCCTTGCCGGTTCCATTTTCTCCGTATAAAAACACATTGGCGTTGGTTGGGGCAATTTTAGCGATCGTTCTGTGCAACTCTAAAATTTCTGTTGAATTTCCAATAATTGGATCATGTTGTTGATTCAAATTTTCTGAAAGGGATTTTTGTTTCGATTTTAGGTTTCTGACCTCTCTCAAAGTTTTTCTGTATTTAACCCCGGCTTTTAATGAGGTGATGAGTTTTTGCGGATCCCAGGGCTTAACTATAAAATCAAACCCACCTTCCTTAATCGCTGATACTGTCAGGCTGATATCGGCATAAGCTGTTATCAGGATAATTACCGAACCTGGATCAATTTTTAAAATTTCTCTTAGCCAAAAAATTCCTTCATTTCCGGTATTGATTCCGGCCGAAAAATTCATATCCAATAAAATAACATCAAATTCATGTTGTTGAATTGTTTCAGGAATCAGGTTCGGGTTGGCCAGCGTTTTAATCGAATTGAAATCATATTTTAAGAGTTGAGTCAGAGAACTCAAGATATCTAAATTGTCATCGATTATTAAAATATTTCCTGTTTTACTGCTCATAAACATGATTTTTATTCATCTTTCAAAAATAGATAAAATGTTCAAAATACAACAGGGAGGTGACGGATATTGAACAAAATAATTTTTTTAAACAGATAAAAAATAAATCAAGATTCAGATAATCAGGCCTATATAAAGTATGGTATGCTCATTGCCTTAACTAATCCTGATGGTAAATACTGATACTTGTAAAAAAATAAATATCTTTAATTATGCTAAAATATTATTTTAAAATTGCGTTCAGAAACATTATTCGAACAAAAGCATATTCGCTAATCAATATTGTAGGATTATCAATTGGAATTGCCTGTGCAATATTTATTTACCTCTATGTTTATCAGGAATTTAGCTATGATAAATATTATCCCGACTATCAAAGAATCTACCGTGTAATCTCAAAAATCCAAACCAATACCCTCACCTATGAGCGAATAGCTGCATCGCCTCCTCTAGCGAAAGTATTAAGGGAAGACTTTCCTCAGGTTGAGAAAGCCATACGATTCAGCAGGGGGCAAATGAAAACACCGGTGAGATTCAATGATTCAAAAGTAAACATCGACCGACCCCTCAGGGTGGATCAAGATTTCTTTGAATTATTTCCTCAAAAAATTGTGAAAGGGTTGACAAAGGACCAGGTAACTAGGCCCAGCACTGCTGTAATAACCGAAAACCTGGCAAAAATTCTGTTTGGAAACATTGATCCAATCGGTAAGGTTATTATCAATGATACCTTAAAATATGAAGTAACCGCAGTAATAGAGGATTGGCCTGATAACAGCCATATGAATCCCGATTTGATATGCTCATGGCATCCATCTCCTTTCATAAATACCGATATGCTGTGGATGGATGAAGAATGGGGCGGACAAGCGATGACCTATATCAAGCTTAGAGAAGAAACTGATGTCGATGCTTTTGCTGAAACATTAAAAACACTTGAAGCAAAATACAATGCAAAACCTCAAGATCCGGAAGGAATTCAACGTATAGTTTATCATTACCTGCAACCTTTAAAAGATATTCATTTGCAATCTCATGATGAGTTTGAAATGAAACCCTCAGGTAATCTCTCCTACATCAAAGTATTCATGACTATTGGCATGTTGATATTATTAATTGCATGTATTAATTATATGAATCTTACCACTGCAAAATTTATGAACAGGGTTCGTGAAATCGGCATCCGTAAGACAGTTGGTGCCAGCAGGAGAACTTTAATTGTTCAATTTCTTTTTGAATCTTTTATTTATGTTTTTATTGCACATGTGATCGCCATGTTTTTGGTTGAATTTTTTCTTCCGAGTGTAAATCAACTGCTTGATGCCCGATTAAAGGTGGATTATTCAAACCCTGTACTAATCATTTCAATCGGAATTTTAATCCTTTTTACCAGTATTCTGTCGGGTAGCTACCCTGCATTGTTTCTTTCATCTTTAAAGCCTATATTAATTTTTCAGGGAAACATCAAAACTGGTTTTGTATCCGTATGGATCAGAAAGGGACTGGTCATTTTTCAATTTGCAGTATCCGTAGGTCTTATTATTAGTGTGATGCTGATATATAAGCAATTGAATTTCATGAAGAATTACCCGCTGGGCTTCGATAAAGAACAAAAGTTGGTGTTGAGATTTCCAAGGGAAGTAATCGGTTTAAATGAGTATAAACAAATTAAGCAGGAGTTTTTAAAAATACCCCAGGTGAATAAAAGTGCATTTTGTTCATCCATTCCCGGCGAATGGAACTATGGCTGGCGAACCTATTTGCCTGGAGAAGAAAATATTCGAACATTTCTGGTGAATTATTATCAGGTTGACGAAGATTTTACCGATTTAATTGATCTTCAATTTGTTTCAGGAAATTCATTTAAGCCTGGTAATCAGGGTAGCAGAATAAATGAAATGATGATCAATGAGTCAGCATTAAAAACCTTTGGTTGGAGTAATGCTGAAGAAGCTATAGGGAAGTATATTTGGAACGATCGGACCAGGATCGTTGGGGTTTTTAAAGATTTTCATTTCAAAGGCTTGCAGGAAAATGTTGGCCCGATGGGCATTTTTCAAATGACAGATGATTTTAAATTGTTTGTCTTGGACATTAAATCTGCTGATTATTTGGCAACATTAAAGCAAATTGAAACAACCTATAATAGCTTAATGCCCAACTATCCTTTTGAGTATTTCTTCCTTGATCAAAATTTTGATAAACAATATAAAAGTGAAGAACAAATGGGACAATTTCTTACTGTATTGTCATTACTTGGAATCTTTATCGCTTGTATCGGTTTATTAGGTTTAGCATCATTTATGACCCAGCAAAGAACCAAAGAAATTGGCATCAGAAAAGTAAATGGTGCCAGTATCCCTAATATCTTATCACTCTTAGTAGGCAGCTTTTCAATTTGGATAATTGTCGCAAATATAATTGCATGGCCCGTGTCGTTCTACCTCCTAAAAAAATGGCTGGAAAATTTTGCATATCAAACCACATTTAGTTGGTGGATATTTGCTTTAGCCGGATTGATTTCATTAATACTTGCCATTTGTACAGTTCTATATCAATCATATATAGCCGCTAAATCAAATCCAGTGGATTCATTAAAAAGTGAATAAAATTTGAATCCGATGGGCGGAATTTTATGACATAACAGCCAGAGGGCATCTATACAATTAATACTCTTTTTTTTATTGCTAAATCCATTTTGTGCCGTTACACAGGACTGGCCCAGTTGGAGAGGGCCTAATCGAAATGGAATAACTGAAGATAAAAATTGGGACTATCAAACGCTAACAGATAAGCCGAAAATATTATGGCAAAGAAATGTCGGAAAGGGCTATTCGTCGGTTACGGTGGTTGGGGATTATTTATTTACCATGGGTAATGCTGTACTGAAAAATAAAGTACTGTGCATTGATACCAGAACCGGTGAAGATATTTGGAGCTTTGAATTTGAAAGTGCAGATAAATATCATTATGGCTCTTTATCAACACCTGTTTATGAAAATGACCGTGTTTATGTATCTGAAAGAAATGGAAAGGTTTTTTGTCTTGATGCCAAAACAGGCAAGCAAGTTTGGTATGTAAATATTGTAGATGAATTTAAAGCCGACAAACCAAAATATGGATTTAGTGGCAGCCCAGTAATAGAAGGTGATCTGGTTATTCTCAACGCTGGTGGACAAGGTATTGCACTAAATAAACATAACGGTAAAAAAGTTTGGGGGAGCGGTACAGGAAGAGCAGGTTATGCAACTCCGGTCATTTATGAGTATAAAGGCGAAAAATGTGCGATGATCTTTAGTCATCGATGCCTTAATGCAGTAAAAGTTAGCAATGGAGAATTATTATGGTCATTTCCTTGGGTATTTAGTGATGGTGCCGATTCGCCCGATCCTGTTGTGGTGGGGAACCGAGTGTTTATCTCAACAGCTTATCGCAATGGAGCTACAATGATAGATTTTGAGGATAATAAACCTGTACAGAAATGGTTTAAAAAAGAAATCCAAAATGAATTTGGAAGTACCATTTATGTTGATGCTTATTTATATGTACCTCATGGGGATACACGTGATCGGACAGCTTACCTGAAGTGTGTTGATTTTAATACAGGGGAAGAGAAGTGGAGCAGGGATACCGGCCACTGTTCAATAATTTATATTGACAACAAATTTATAATCCTCAACCAATGGGGCGAGATTACTGTTATGGAAGGTAATGAGAATGGATACAAGGATTTAGCACATACTAAAATTGTTGAAACCTCTGATGAAATTAGATGCTGGACTGCTCCGGTTCTAACAAATGGCAAACTCTATGTGCGAACCAATCTGGGTGATCTGGTATGTGTTGATGTTTCTAAATTGGATATCAAAAAAAACTAAAATCAATATCCGTATTTCTTTTTCCAGAGACTTTTAAGCCATGAGCGTGTCTTCAACTCATGAGGATTATTGCCTGGATCATAGATTTTGGTTCCTTTAATCTTGTCAGGAAGAAATTCAAGTTCAACAAAATTCCCGTCAAATTGATGGGCATATTGATAATCCTTTGCATAGCCAAGGTCTTTCATCAATTTGGTCGGTGCATTACGGAGCGCCAGAGGAACTGCCAAATCACCCGTTTTTCTGATTAGTTGTTCTGCATCTTTGATCGCAAGGTAAGTTGAATTGCTTTTTGGGGAGGTTGCCAGATAAACGGCAGTTTGCGATAAAATGATCCTACCTTCGGGCCAGCCAATTTTATTAATGGCATCAAAACAGGCATTGGCTAGCAAAAGTGCATTTGGGTTTGCATTTCCGATATCTTCAGCAGCTAAAATCAACATGCGACGGGCAATAAATTTAGGGTCTTCTCCTGCCTCGACCATACGTGCAAGCCAATAAACGGCTGCATTTGGATCGCTTCCCCGCATAGATTTAATAAAGGCGGAAATAATATCATAATGCATCTCGCCCTGTTTATCATAAATCGCAAGGTTTTGTTGAATAATGTGCAGAGCGCTTTTGTTAGTGATAGTGACTTTTGCCTTATTTTCTGTGCTGACAATCAATTCGATCGCGTTGTAAAGTTTACGTGCATCACCACCCGAAATCCTGTAAAGTGCTTCATGCTCATCAACCTTAATCTCAATCTTCTTTTCATTCAGATAATATTGAACAGCTCTTTTAACCAATATATCAAGATGTTCTTTTTCCAGTGGTTTTAAAATATAAACCTGACAGCGGGATAGGAGAGGAGAGATCACTTCGAAAGAAGGGTTTTCGGTGGTTGCACCAATCAGAGTAACAATCCCTTTTTCAACGGCACCCAAGAGCGAATCCTGCTGCGATTTGCTAAAGCGATGAATTTCATCAATAAATAAAATAGCCTGATTTCCGGTTTTGGCGATATCAATGACGTTCCGTACATCTTTTACACCCGAACTAATCGCGCTTAAAGTATAAAATGGTCTACTTAAACTCTGAGAAATGATATAGGCTAATGTTGTTTTTCCAACACCCGGAGGACCCCACAAAATCATTGAAGGAATGGCATTGCCTTCGATAGCCTGACGAAGGATGGCATTTTTCCCAATGAGGTGTTCTTGTCCGATATATTCATCCAGATTTATCGGACGCAAGGTTTCGGCAAGGGGTTTTGAATTCATCATGAACAAATGTAGGATTTTCTTACCTTTGAGAAAAGGAAAATTGACATGAAATTACTGATGATATACTGCATTGAATTCGGATATACTCCTCGGATAAAAACGCTTGATGAAGCTGAAACCCTCACTGATACCAAAATATTCAAAGATGTTTTAGTGGCATTCATTCAGGCTGAAGAGGTTGATGAGGCTGATTTAGTTGGTACTGAAACCAAACTGGTTAAAAACCTGAAGTGGGCCGCCAAGAAAAACGAGACCAAAAATGTGCTGCTTCATTCATTTGCTCATTTATCCGAAAGTAAGGCTGGCCCGGAGTTTACGAAGGAATTGTTTGATAAAACAGAGGCAAGAATGAAAAATGCGGATTATGGATGTGATCAAACTGCCTTTGGGTATTTTATGGATTTAAATGTTCAGGCTCCCGGATATTCACAGGCTAGGATTTTTAAAAGCTTTTAGGTAAATGATAAATGATATTTGTAGCATATAGAATTAGTATGTGTGAGTATCCATGATAGAATGGAAAAATTGAAAGATTAAACGGGTTAATCAAAAATAATTATCTGATACATTGCAATATAAATAATTTTGAAGAACTCACAAAAGAGATTGAGGCCGGACAGTATCACTTTACAACAATGAAAAACCTCATATTGAGTTACAAAGAAAAAGCCTAAATGAATTTGAAAAAAACTATTTTTGTGACGGACAAAAATCCGACGGTGACAAGTCACCGGCTGAATTAAAAACTCGAATGATGAAAATAAGTGAGTGCACACGTTATTTAGGCATGAACAATGAACAAGCAGTAACCAGCAACCACCTGCCTGACGCAGGCAGCGTAACCAGTAAATCAAACAAATGAAAATTATCGACGGAAAAAAAATAGCAGAAAAATTAAAGTCTGAAATTGCAAATGAAGTTGCTGCAATGATAGATAAGGATGAGAGAGGCCCTCATTTGGCGGCGATTTTAGTTGGTGATGATGCCGCAAGTCAAACTTATGTCGCATCAAAAGAAAAAGCCTGTGCCTCTGTAGGAATGACATCTTCAATATACCGACATCCTTCAACGATTACTGAAAAAGAATTGTTGAAGATTGTTGATTTTTTAAATTCAGATGATGAAGTCGACGGATTTATAGTACAGTTACCTTTGCCGGCTCATATCGACGAAAATAAAATAATACAACGTATCGATCCCAAAAAGGATGTGGATGGATTTCACCCCATTAATATTGGGAAGATGGTTTTAGGATTACCTGCACATATTTCGGCTACACCTCAGGGAATTATGATGCTTCTGGAGCAAAGCAAAATTGAAACCAGTGGTAAACATGTGGTTGTTGTAGGAAGAAGCAATATTGTTGGGACCCCCCTTAGTATATTGCTATCGCGTAAAGCGAAAAATGCAAATGCCACCGTTACCCTTTGCCATAGCAAAACAGAAAATCTGAAGGAAATCTGCAAATCGGCAGATATCTTAATAGCAGCAATCGGTGTGTGTGAATTCATCAAAGCAGATATGGTCAAAGATGGTGCAGTGGTTATTGATGTAGGAATGCATCGCATAGCTTCTCATAAAACCCAATCCGGATTTAAACTTAAAGGTGATGTTGCATTTAATGAAGTAGCCGAAAAATGCGGCTATATCACTCCTGTTCCGGGAGGAGTTGGACCAATGACAATTGTATCCTTACTTCAAAATACTTTAAAAGCATATAAAAAAGAGGTTCGCTAACAAGCAGAACAGACATAGATGATTGAATCAGTTGAACAGAATTTGAAGAATGGGAAATTGCTTCCATTAATGGAGGAATTTTACACCATTCAGGGTGAAGGTTTTCATACAGGCAAACCGGCCTATTTCGTGCGTATTGGTGGATGTGATGTGGGATGTAGCTGGTGTGATACCAAACGATCGTGGAATGCAGAGCTTCATCCCGCCGTATTAGCTGATGATATTGTGAAACGGGCTGTTGCAACCCCGGGAAAGGCAGTTGTTGTGACCGGAGGTGAACCATCGATGTATGAATTGGCATACTTTACTGCCGAATTGCACAAAAATAAAATACTCACCTTTATTGAAACCTCCGGTGCCCATAAACTGAGTGGCGAATGGGATTGGATTTGTTTGTCGCCAAAACGACAAATCCCACCTAAAAAAGAAATCTTTAAAAAGGCCCATGAACTTAAAATGATCGTTCAAACTGAGGCTGACATTGCGTGGGCAGAGGAGAATTCACTCAAAGTAAGTGAGCATTGCGAACTCTATTTGCAACCCGAGTGGAGTGTAGCTCCGAAAATCTTACCGATCATCATTGAATACGCCAAGAACAATCCCAAATGGAAAATTTCGTTACAGAGTCATAAGTACATGAAAATTCCATAAATTAGGCTATGCTTTTAAAAAAGATGAAATATCACTTTCCGGGTTTAATCTTCATCTTTATATTTTGTTTTATCACTCCTACATTGATCGCTCAGCATCAGGTGAATAAAAAAGCCTTAAAACTTCAGGAGCTGGCATTTATCCATTTCAGGCAAAATGATACCACCAATGCACTTGAATTTGCCCTTGAGTCCATCCAAAAAGATAGTTTGTACGCATCACCTTTGGTTTTAGCAGGTAATATCTATGAAATGCATGAGCAAATTGAATTGGCAGCTCAATTTTATCGAAAGGCATTAGAACTCTCGCCCGATGAATTCAATCATCTGTTTTATGCATTGGCGGAGATGGAAGTGAAATTGAA